>JAVETW010000027.1:0-31344 GCA_034005865.1 Thiomicrospira sp.
TTGATGGTTTGTAATAAGGCTTGGCGTTCAGCTTCGGCGATTTTGGGCTGAGTAAACCAGTTTATTGCCATTAATAAAGCAACGCTCACGACCACAAATAAGCTGAGTAAGCCTGCCGCGCGTAACATGGTTTGTTGTAGGGATAATTCAGTTTTCATTTTATTAACCACCGAGGCACAGAGGCACGAAGAAAAACAAAGTTTCGAGGTGTTGGGTGTTCTTACCTGTAACGCGTTGTGTTTGTTTCATAAAACCTTAGTGTCTTCGTGTCTCTGTGGTGAATAAATTTAATGCCCGACCACGCGTGGTTGGGTGTAGCGATCAATCAACGGTACGGCGATATTCATTAATAACACCGCAAATGCGATGCCATCGGGGAAGGCGCCCCAGTTACGAATCACATACACCAACATACCGATACCCGCGGCATAAATTAAGCGTCCCATCGGTGTGGTGCTGGAGCTGACCGGGTCGGTAATAATGAAAAACGCCGCCAGCATCGTGCCGCCAAATAATAAATGGAAACTCACCGGCGCGTATAAGTCCGGGTTAATGCTGTGAAAAATCCACGCCATGAGCGCGAGCGCGCCTAAAAAACCGACCGGAAATTGCCAGCGAATGGTGCGGGTATACATCATCCATGCGCCGCCGACTAAAAACGCGATATTAATCCAGCCCCAAGCGCTGAGACTTAACCAGCCGGTTTCTATGTTTGGTGCGTGTAGCATTTGGTTGGCGCTAATGCCTTCTTGAATCCCAGTTTTGACGGCACTTAAAGGGGTGGCGCCGGTAAAACTGTCAATCGGCGCGTGCGGTAACGCACCAAACATAATGTGATTAAACGAGTCCCAAAAACTCAAACTATAACCAGCGATGTCTTTTGGTAATGTCCACTGGGTCATTTCCGCTGGGAAAGAGATGAGCAAAAACGCATAACCCAACATCGCCGGGTTAAATGGGTTGTAACCCAAACCGCCATACAGATGTTTGCCGAAAATGAGCGCAAACGCCGAGCCGCTGACAATCACCCACCAAGGCGATTCCGGCGGAATACAAAACACCAGACCTGTGACGGTAATCAGGGCGCTAAAGTCGGTGATATTCGGTAATACCGGACGGTCGCGTAATTTGAGCATCACGTATTCGACCAGTAATGCGGTGGCAACCGCTAAAAACCATTGCACGACAATGCCGTAACCAAATAATAGGATATGTGCCAGCAACGCCGGGAATGCCGCAATTTGTACTTGAAGCATCACTTTTTGCACGGAGCTGTTATTGTGAGCAAACGGTGAACTGGTAAAGGCACTCATTCGTTGTTGGACTCCATCTGTTGTTTGCGTGCAGCGGCGCGCGCTTTGGCGGCTTCCATGGCGGCCTTGCGTTTATCTTCTACTGTTAATTCGGTTTTAACTTCCGTTTTTTCTTCAGTATGAGCTTCCGAAATCTTCGTGCCTTCGTTGTTTAATTTTTTCGCAGCGGCGCGGGCTTTGGCGGCTTCTATGGCGGCTTTGCGTTTATCTTCTACTGTTAATTCGGTTTTAACTTCCGTTTTTTCTTCAGTATGAGCTTCCAAAATCTTCGTGTCCTTCGTACCCTCGGGGTTTAATTTTTTCGCTGCCGCTTGGCGCGCTTTGGCGGCTTGAATGGCTTTTTCACGCGCGCTGAGTGTTGTTGTGGTGTCAGCCGCAGTGCTGTTATTAGCTGTTTGTTCAGTGGCGGCTTGCTGTTTTACGGCGGCTTTTTTGGCGGCTATTTTCGCTTCACGTTCTTGTTTTTCGCGTTCCAGCCGTGCCACACGTGCATCATGGCGTTGTTTGGCTTGTTCGGTGAGGGCAGCTTGCGCTTTGAGTTCACGTACTTCGGCTTTGGCATGGCGATAATACTGCACCAGCGGAATGCGGCTTGGACAAACAAACGAACAACAGCCGCATTCAATGCAGTCAAATAAATTCAGTTTTTCCGCCTGTTCAAACTCATGCGCTTTGGCGTGCCAATAGAGTTGTTGCGGTAATAAATTAATCGGGCAGGCTTCGGCACATTCGCCGCAACGAATACACGCCATCGGGTCTTGCATTGCTTGCGGCGGATTGGCCAAAATGCAGTTGGTGGTTTTAATCACCGGTACGTCATTATTGGCCACTGCAAAGCCCATCATCGGCCCGCCCATCAATAACGGATAATCTAACTTGGGTTCGGGTTGCGCAAGGGTTACGAGTTCATTAAACGGCGTACCAAGCAGGGCATCAATGTTAAATGGTTGCTTTAAGCCCATGCCGGAGACGGTGACAAACCGCGATACCAGCGGTTGACCGAAATCAATCGCTTGGCTGATGGCGCGCAAGGTGGCGACGTTCATCATCACCACACCGACATCAATCGAGTGTTTTTGCGTCGGGATTTCGATATTCAGCAACTCTTGTGTGAGTTGTTTTTGCCCGCCCATCGGATACACGGTGGCGACTTCAACCACCTCAATGTTTGTGCCTTGGCAGGCCTGGCGTATGGCTTTAATCGCTTCAGGTTTATTGGTTTCGATACCGCACACCACATGCGCAATGGCAAATAAATCGGCAATAAATTGTGCCGCACGAATGATCTCGCTTGCATGGGTTTGCATCAATAGATCATCACAGGTAATAAACGGTTCACATTCGGCACCGTTGATAATCAAGTGTTGCACTAGGCCTGGTTGGTTGGGCAGTTTGGCAAAAGTTGGGAAACCTGCGCCGCCCATGCCGACAATGCCGGCATCCAAAATCAGTTGTTTAAATTCGGCGATGGTTTGCGGCGGCTGTTGGCGGTTTAGCGGATTGGTTAAGGCATCATCTTTGCCGTCGGGGGCAATCACAATGCAGGGTTCAGCCAAACCGGAGGCGTGCGGTAAAATACGTTGTTCTAACGCGATAATCGTGCCGGAAGTCGGTGCGTGTACCGGCACACTTAAACCTTTATCAGCTTGGGCAATCAGTTGATATTTTTTAACCTGATCACCGACCTGAACACAAGGAACAGCGGGTGCGCCCATGTGTTGTTGCAACGGCAAAATCAGCTGTTTCGGCATAAAGCCACGGCGTAATGGTTGGCGTAACGACAGGCTTTTGTTGTATTTGGGGAACACGCCGCCGTGGAAATGGTATAACCAGCGTTTCGCCATCGGATACAGCGGGGCGATGAGATTAACCAGCGATTGACGAATGGACTGTTGAAGACTCATTTTGATTCTCCAGAAACCGCGGGATTTAGCAGGCCTGGTTCGGGCCATTTCCAATTTCTTAGACTGGTTTTTTCTACCACCATATCAATGCAATCTACCGGACACACCGGCACACAAAGTTCACAACCGGTACATTCTTTTTCAATCACGGTATGCATCATTTTGGTGGTGCCGACAATCGCATCCACTGGACAGGCTTTAATACATAACACGCAACCGATACAAATATCTTCGTCAATCACCGCTACCATACGGGCTTTGGGGGTGGTGGCTTCGGCATCCATCGGTTTGGGTTCGACTTGTAACAGTTCGGCGATTTCCAACATGGTCGGTTCGCCGCCGGGAATACATAAATTGACTTCCGCCGTACCATTCGCCAGCGCTTCGGCATAGGGTTTGCAACCGGGATAACCACACTGCCCGCATTGGGTTTGCGGCAGTTTTTTATCAATCAGTTCCGCCAGCGGATTGCCTTCGACTTTAAAACGCACCGCCGCATAACCGAGCAGTAAACCAAACACGACGGCTAAGGCGAAGAAAATAAGTAATCCGGCGAGCATACTCATCGTGTTATTGCACCATTCCGCCGAAGCCCATAAAGGCTAGCGACATTAAACCGGCGGTAATCAGTGCAATCGGCGCACCTTTAAACGGGGTAGGCACATCGCCTGCATCGACGCGTTCACGAATGGCGGCAAACATCACCATCACCAAGGTGAAACCGACCGCCGCGCCAAAACCGTAAAACGCCGATTCGATCAAGTTATGGCCTTCGCCGATATTGAGTAACGCTACGCCGAGTACCGCGCAGTTGGTGGTAATCAGCGGCAGGTAAATACCGAGCACTTGATATAACGCCGGGCTGGATTTGTGAATCGCCATTTCGGTGAAACCGACCACGGCGGCAATCGACAGGATAAAACCGATGGTTTTAAGGTATTCCAGTTCAAACGGCACCAGCAGGTAGGTGTAGAGCAGATAACTCATCACCGATGACAGCGTGAGGACAAAGGTGGTCGCCAACCCCATGCCCAAGGCGGCATCGGTTTTTTTCGACACACCCATAAACGGGCACAAGCCAAGAAACTTGACCAGTACAAAGTTATTCACCAATACGGTACTGATTAAAATAATGACATATTCCGTCATAAGGTATGTCAACTAGACCGAAAACAGTTTGGTTAGCGCAGGAATGACGGTGACCACAATTACAATCGCCAGCATCCACTGAATGAGGTTGATTTTATAATTCAACCTATCCTCAAGTTTTTCGACTCGATGCTCAAAATGCGCTTTGCTGAGTAAACCTTCCTGCGATTTTGCGATGTTTTTTACAATCGCTTCCGATTGTTCAGCGCTCAAGCCAGACTTTTTAAGGTTCTCAACCAGTTCAAGTGTGTCAAAAGTAATTGATGCCATACAAACCTCCAAAATGGAAAATAGTATTCCGTTTTATTCGTTGCTTTCTAATGTGTCTAGCTTACTTCACGCGCATACCGGGTTGTGCGCCGTCGTCCGGCGACAAAATAAACAAGTCTTTGCCACCCGGGCCTGCGGCCAACACCATGCCTTCCGATACACCAAAACGCATTTTACGCGGTGCAAGATTCGCCACCATGACGGTGAGTTTACCAATTAACTGCTCCGGCTCGTAGGCTGATTTGATGCCAGCAAACACTTGACGTTGTTCTAAACCGATATCCAAGGTTAATTTTAATAACTTCTCCGCTTCCGGTACGGCTTCGGCATTGACGATTTTGGCAATACGTAAGTCGATTTTGGCGAAGTCGTCGATGCTGATTTGTTCGGCAATCGGGTCGAAACCGGCTTTGGTCTGTGCAGCGGCGGCTGTCGGTTGTGTTTTGTCAGTTTTAGCCGCGACTTGAGCAGTCGGTGTCGCTTGTAATGTTTGTTTAGAGTCGTCTAACATTTTCTCTACCTGTGTCATGTCTAAGCGGGTTAATAACGCTTGATAAGGTGCAATCGTGTGCCCCATTAACGGTTGTTTGGCGGCATTCCAATCCCACGCCGATTCATTAAAGAATTCGCGGGCTTTTGCCGATGTTTCCGGCAATACCGGCGCAAGATAAATCATTAATACACGGAAAAGGTTTAAACCAAGACTAACTGATTCGTGCAGTTCAGCGCTTTTCGCTTCATCTTTTGCCAATACCCACGGCGCGGTGTCGGCGATGTATTCGTTGGCTTTGTCAGCCAGCGCCATAATGTCACGCATCGCATGGCCGTATTCGCGGGCTTCGTACAGCGCCGCAATGTCATCGGCTTTATCGGCAAACTGTTGGTACAGGGCTTGCGCTTGCGATGACCAGGCCTGGTTGAGTTGGCCGTCGAACTTCTTGGTGACAAATCCGGCACAACGACTGGCGATATTCACCACTTTGCCGATTAAATCCGAGTTGACGCGTTGCACAAAATCATCCAGATTTAAGTCGAGGTCATCAATGCGGCTATTGAGTTTAGTGGCAAAGTAATAACGCAAATACTCCGGGTTTAGATGTTTTAAATAGGTGCTGGCCATAATAAACGTGCCGCGCGACTTGGACATCTTGGCGCCGTCAACGGTTAAAAAGCCGTGCGCGAAAATGGCTGAAGGCGTGCGGAAACCCGCTCCGGCGAGCATTGCGGGGAAAAACAGGGCGTGGAAATACACGATGTCTTTACCAATAAAGTGATACAACTCAGCTTCGGAGTCTTTACTCCAGTAAGCGTCAAAATCAACGCCGTGTTGATCACAGTATTTTTTAAATGACGCTAAATAACCAATCGGTGCGTCCAACCACACATAAAAAAACTTGTCCTTTTCACCGGGAATTTCAAAACCGAAATAGGGTGCATCGCGGCTGATGTCCCAATTTTGCAGGCCTGCTTCAAACCACTCATTAAGTTTATTAGCAATTTGGCTTTGCAGGCGCCCGCTTTGTGTCCAATCTTTGAGCATCGATTCAAAGTGACCGAGCTCAAAAAACAAATGTTCGCTGTCTTTTTGTACTGGGGTCGCACCCGATACTACCGATTTTGGATCAACCAGTTCGGTTGGGCTATAGGTCGCGCCACAGGCTTCGCAGTTGTCGCCGTATTGGTCGTGTGCGCCACATTTTGGGCAAGTGCCTTTAATAAAACGATCCGGTAAAAACATGGCTTTTTCCGGGTCGTAAAACTGTTGGATGGTTTTACGGCTAATATGGTTTTGCGCTTTTAGCTGGTTATAGATATAACTCGCGTAATGGCGGTTTTCGTCTGAATGGGTGCTGTGATATTGGTCAAACGCAATATGAAAACCGGCAAAATCACGCTGGTGTTCTTCCGATACACGCGCAATAAGCTGCTCCGGTGTTATGCCTTCGGCTTGAGCGCGTAACATAATCGGCGTGCCGTGCGCATCGTCCGCACACACATAAATACAGTGGTGCCCACGTTGTTTCTGAAAACGTGACCAAATATCGGTTTGAATGTATTCCACCAAGTGCCCCAGGTGAATCGGGCCGTTGGCATAAGGCAGGGCGCTGGTAATAAGAATTTTTCTGGCCGTGGTCATAATGCAGCTTATCCAAGATGAAATTTAAAGCAGGATATTATAGCGAGTTGCGTTTTGCAGGATACTATTATTCGCGTTAGAGTCGTAAAATTTTGTGGTTGGTTGAAGGTTAGCAGGCCTGCTAAATGAGATGAGCACCTCGATTAACCTGTGGTTAATTTCTGCGAAATTAAAGTCGTTTTATTTTAGGGTCTGTTGACAATTTGCTGTCACTGATTGATCGATCAAATACGAGTCAATCACTGAATGGGTTTATTGTTCAGTTAAAACGATTGATAGAAATAAATGGCTGAAAAACATCAATGACTCCATTCTTAAAAACGTCGCGTTCTTCGTGAACTTCGGGTTCAAAAATGAATGGCCAACAGACCCTAGGTATAGCGCCCGGTGTGGGTGATTTTATGGCCAAGCTGTTGCAACGAAGACGACCACTTAAATCCCTCTCACGAGGGCTGTTTTTTCGGCTTAGCTAAACGCCTGTGCGTTTCGTTGTTCTCTTTTGATGTGGTAGGTAGCAAGGCCAAGAGCTTCTTCTAATGTCACGCCTTATCTGAAAACTGGGGTTATCAGACGTTATCAAAGGTTAATTGAGTTGGTGGTGCGGTTGTTCAAGGTTTTAGCAAACCGATAAAACTTGTGGTTAAATACACGGATGCTTCGATTAACCCCGAAGGGGCTTAGCCAAGTTCGCCAGTCCTGCGTTGTCAACGTATGCAAGGTTTAGATATTCCTTCACCTTTACGCCTTGACCTGACAAACTTGGCGTTGCCAGAATTCATTGGGGGGAATCGAGGTGCCCACATAACTTGCCTAGGCTAAGCGAGTTTTGCAGCAGGCGCGACGGGGTGAACCGGGAAATGACTATGAATAATCATCACAACGACAAATTAATTTTAATCGCCGATCAGTGTTTGCAGCGCTATGAGGTTTATGCGCGTATTTTGCAGACACAAGGCTTTAAAGTGCATTGGGTAACGCACTTAAATGCGTTTTTTGAAGCATTTTTACAGCTTCATCCAAGTTTGGTGATTATGGATCTGAACTTGTGCTTAAGTGATCAAAGCGATTTAATTGCTAAAATCAAACAAGCGAGTGCTGGTGAGGCTTTTGTGCCGATTTTGATGGCAAGTGATCAGGGTGAAAACGAGTTATTGCAGTATGCGTTGGCGCAAAAAGTCGATGGCTTTTTAAAAGTGCCCTTTTCCGATGGCGTGTTGATTGCCAAAGTTTATTCCTTGTTGCGTATGCGTAGTTTGTATTCGGAGTTAAAACAAAACCGCGATAAGATTCATAAACTCCATCAAGCGTTACAGCAAGAGCATAAGGATGCGCAGAAAATCTATGAAAAATTTGTGCGTCCCTCTTCACAGGATATTGCTGGTTTAACGAGCTATATTTCGCCCGCATCGATTTTTAACGGTGATTTGTTACTGGCTAAAATTCAGCCTTCGGGCGATGCTTTGATCTTATTGGGCGACTTTACCGGTCATGGATTAAGTGCGGCCATTGGGGTGATTCCGGTGGCCGAAATGTTTAATGGGATGGTGGCAAAAGCGCGTAGCGTTCCGGAGATATTGGTAGAGGTAAATACTAAGCTACATAAAATTTTGCCAGCGCATTTGTTTTTTAGTTGCGCGATTTTGCAAGTCTCACCTTCGCAGAAAAAAGCGCGAATTTATAACTGCGGTATGCCAGATATTTTGATGGCACAATCGAATGGTATTGTGTTGCATTTTAAATCGCGTAATTTGCCATTGGGCGTGGTCGATAGTAAGCGCTTGGATTTGTATCCTGACTCGATCGATTTAAAAGGTACGGAAACCTTTTATCTGCTTACCGATGGGGTAATTGAATCGCGTAATCCAAAAGGGGAGATGTTTGGTTATCATCGCGTTGAACAGGCGATTGCGCATAGCTGTAACGGTATTGAAAGTTTGATTCAAAATGCCTCGACTTTTTGTGATGGCCAGTTTTTTGAGGATGATATTAGTATCGCGCAGTTGCATACGGCTGAAATTTTGAACTATAACTATATCGATACGCTGGAAAAACTGGCGAAGGCGGCAAGCTGGAAAATGTGTTTTCATTTTGATGCCTTGGCACTCAGGCAGATGCAGCATCCGATGGAAGGAGTGGTGGATGCGATTATGGTCGCGCAGCCGATTCCAAGTCACAAAGAGCGTTTATTTATCGTATTAGACGAGTTATTTAATAATGCGCTTGAACATGGTGTTTTGAAGCTGGATTCGTCGCTTAAACAAAAGGAAGATGGTTTTTTGAAGTTTTTAACCTTGCGTGAAAAAGCCTTGAACGAGTTAAAAACAGGGACGATTGAAATTCAAATCAGCCATAAACCACTGGCTGATTTTGAAGGTGAATTTACGATCAAAATCCACGATAGCGGTGAGGGATTTGATTATCAAGCAGAGCCCAACGTTGCACCGAATGAAAAGGTATTTTCCGGACGCGGAATTATGCTAACACGCTCTTTATGTCATAGCTTGACTTATCAAGGCAAAGGCAATGTTGCCAAAGCGGTATATCGCTGGAATTTACGTCCGGTTGGTTTGGAGCCTGCTTAGGTATTTTGCACCACAATTTTGGGGAAAACTTGACTATAATTGCGTTTTGATTCGGCTATTTTCGCGCCGATCTTATGGGCAATCGTGATGTATTTTTGCGCTAAACTTGATTGAGGTGCGGCGATCACCGTCGGCTGACCTTGATCCGCTTCCTGGCGAATTTTTATGTCTAGCGGCATCGCGCCTAAAAAATCAATCTGATACTGTTTTGCTAAGTTTTCACCGCCATGCGCGCCAAAAATCGCTTCTTCATGCCCGCAGTTTGAGCAAATATGTGTACTCATGTTTTCCACCACACCAATAATCGGGATGTGAACTTTTTCAAACATCTTGATCGCTTTTTTGGCATCAATCAGCGCTAAATCCTGTGGCGTGGTCACAATCACTGCGCCACTGACCGGAATTTGTTGCGCGAGCGTGAGTTGCACATCGCCGGTACCCGGTGGTAAATCAATAATTAAATAATCTAAGTTTTGCCAAGCCGTTTCTTTGAGTAATTGCGTGAGGGTTTGGGTGACAATCGGCCCACGCCAAATCATTGGTGTATCATCTTCAATTAAGCAACCGATGGACATCGCTTGCAAGTTATAGGCTTGCATCGGTTGCATAGTTTTGCCGTCGTGTGAGCTTGGCTTGCCTTGTAGGTTAAGGAGGGTAGGTAAACTTGGACCATATATGTCAGCATCTAAAATACCTACCGTTGCCCCTTGTTGTTGTAGCGCGAGCGCAAGATTAACACTGGTGGTTGATTTACCAACGCCGCCTTTGCCTGAGGCAACGGCAATAATGTTTTTAATAGGTGCTAAAGCTTGAACGTTAGGTTGGGTTTGGTGGGGTTTAATATCGGTTTTATGTTCGATTTTTACCTGGTTTATCTCTGTTAATTCCAGCAGGACTTGTTGTAGCTGTGTGCCAAATTGGCTGTGTTGTGAGTGTGCTGGATAGGGCCAGTTGAGTTGAAAGTATAGTTGCCCTTTTTTCAGCTTTAGTTCGCTAACGGCGTTAAGGCTGGCTAAAGAGCTGGTCATATAGGGAAAATGCTGTTGTTCAAACACCGATTGTAGTTGTTGTTTAAGCGTTTCACTGAGGCCATCGCCAAATAGCCGGTCAAAAAGTCCCATAAAACATATCCTAAAGTAATAGTTGAGTTATTTTATCAGGAATTAAGTGGCAACAACACATCCGGTTGCTGTTTTGCTTAATCCAGTAACGCCAGCTGGCGCTCATCCAGTTGGTCTTGATTAATACGGCTGGCGGTGGGGCCGGTTTGGTTGCGATATTTCGCGTCTTGGCGTTTGTTGTAAGGTTTTTGTGCCGGGCTGGATAGGGTTTCAAAGTTAATCGCACAAATATCCATACCTGGACGCAATGCCAAGGGCAGTTTACCGCTATTAAAGATTTCTAGCACAATCTGTCCCTGCCAGCCCGGATCAATGCGATGCGCGGTTACATGAACCATAAGACCAAGACGCGCTAGACTGGAGCGACCATCAAGCCAACCAACCAAATCATCGGGAATTGAGATAGATTCAAGGGTTGAGGCTAGGGCGAGTTCGCCAGGGTGAAGGAAAAAGGCTTGACCTTCTTCAATCAGAATTTCGTTGCCCATGATTTTATCCAATAGTGATTGCATTTGTTCACGTGGACCGCTCAAATCAATATAGGGCGCGGTATGATCATTAAAAACACGAAAACGATTATCAAGCCGAAGGTCAACACTGATGCCTTTGATTTTGTTTTCGCCGGGTGTGGGCGTAATGTTGATTTTACCGCTGTCGAGTGCGTGGACTATGTCACGATCACTTAGTTTCATTTGTTAAAACCTTTGTATTTAGTTTTGTTCGTTATAGCGTGGAGGCTGTTCAAGACTAAGACGTATACGACGGTCTTCACGCTTGTTAAGCACTTCTATGCGTCCGGGAAAGAGATTTAGTTCTTCAATTAGCCAAACCTTGACATCAAAATCATCGGTATTCCATTCATAGAGCTGGGCGTTCATATCGCTTTTGTAGTTTAGGTGGGTCTGTGTGTGTTTTGCTCGCGTGGTAAAGTTAAGTGCCTGTTGGCGCTGCTCATCTTGCAGGACGAAGGCGGGTAGGTTGGATGACTGCTGGGCATAAAATTGTAATGCATAGGCCAACGAAACCATATCGAAAACATGAGCTGGTTTTGGCCAAGCCAAATCTTTTTCTGGGTAATACACCCGATCCGCTTCAGCTAGAAGGTGGGTATTGATTTGCTTGGTTTCGTCATCATAGCGACGGGTTAGCGCTTTGTGATAGCTCAGCCACGTCAGGTTTTGTGCCTCGACTTGTAGCTCAATGGTTTCAAAGCTCGATTCGTTGATAAAACGCTTGGCCCAATCTGGCGGGCTGGCGTCATTGGTTAGGGTGCAGTTATGGTGTTCACAGCGCATTTGTTGTTTGATTGTGCCAATATTAAAGCCCAATACATATACGGCGAAATCGGCATCAAAATTAGCCGGTAAGGTTTGCGCTTGCGTTGTCAGCCATGGGAACATCAGGCAAAGCAGCAGAGCAAGGCGGCGATTCATATTAGACTAACTCCTCGAGTTGGAGTGGTTGCAATAGAGGTTGGCCTAAGTAGCAGGCCTGCTGATTAGCAAAGTGCAGTTTTTGTTGCGCAAATAAATTGACCGCTATCGGGTAGGCAAGGTGTTCTTGTTGGTGGACTTTATGTTGCAGGGTTTCAACGTTATCGTTTGGGTGAATTTTTACCCGTGCTTGCAGAACAATCGGTCCGCCATCGAGTTCGGCCGTAACGAAGTGGATGCTTAATCCGTGCTCGTGCTCATGGGCATCTAATGCCCGTTGGTGAGTATTGAGTCCGGGAAATTTAGGCAGCAGTGAGGGGTGAATATTGAACATTCTGCCGAGATAGTGCCCGGTAAATAAAGGCGTTAAAATGCGCATGAATCCGGCGAGCACAACCAGGCCTGGTTTAGCGCTATCTATGTGTTGAATTAACGCCTGTTCAAACGTTTCGCGTTCGTTAAATTCAGTATGATCGACAACAGCGGTCGCTATATCATGCTGTTGCGCACGCTGCAGGCCAAAGGCATTTGGCCTGTTTGAAATGACTTTAACGATTTGATAAGCACAATCGGGCTGTTGTTGGTAGTCAATCAGGGCTTGGAGATTAGAGCCGTTACCTGAAATAACTACCACGACACGAAGTGGAGAAGACGACATAGCGTGTTTATTCAGTCGTTAATTCAACATACGGGGCGGCTTGCTCCGTCGCCACAATATGACCAATAATGCTGACGGTTTCACCTTGCTGATTGAGTATGGCGATGGCTTTGTCGGCCTCTTTCGCGTCAAGTGCAATGACCATGCCGATGCCACAGTTAAAGGTGCGGTGCATTTCGTGATAGTCAACGTTTCCGGCCTGTTGTAACCAATCAAATACGGCGGGGCGTTGCCATGCGTTTGTATTAATGCGTGCACAGGTGTTTGCCGGTAGTACACGCGGTACGTTTTCGGTTAAACCGCCGCCGGTAATGTGCGATAAGGCATGAATATTGACGTGCTTCATCAATTCCAGAATGGATTTAACATAGATTTTAGTCGGTGCCATCAACGCATCAATTAAGGGTTGACCGTTCAGGTCGTCATTTAGGTTTTGTCCGCATACTTCGATGATTTTACGAATTAATGAGTAGCCGTTTGAATGCGGACCCGATGAAGCTAAACCAAGCAAGACATCGCCTTCTTTAACCGAAGAGCCGTCAATCAGTTGCTCTTTCTCAACAATCCCGACGCAGAAGCCGGCCAGATCATAGTCGCCAACAGGATACATGCCCGGCATTTCGGCGGTTTCGCCGCCGATTAAGGCGCAACCAGCTTGTAAACACCCTTCACCAATCCCTTTAATGACACTTTCGGCGACAAATAAATCGAGCTTTCCGGTGGCGTAATAGTCAAGAAAGAACAAGGGTTCCGCACCCTGAACCACTAGGTCGTTTACACACATAGCGACAAGGTCGATGCCCACTTGGTCGTGTTTGCCGGAGTCGATGGCTAAGCGTAATTTTGTGCCAACGCCGTCTGTGCCTGAAACCAAGACGGGGTTTTTGTATTTATGAATCGGCAATTCGAATAGTGCGCCGAATCCACCCAACGAGGCCATAACTTCAGGGCGGCGGGTGGCTTTTGCGATAGGTTTGATGGCTTCTACGAGGGCATCACCGGCATCAATATCAACACCGGCATCTTTGTAACTAAGTGAGGGTTTTGTTGTCATAAGGTTTCAGATTAATTTTTAAGGATTGCAAGAGAGTTGGCTGAAAACAGCTAACCCAAGATTTAAAAAACTATTATGATATTGTATCCAAAAATAGCCGAGGCGGGTATGAGAACTTTTGCTCTAGTGACAATATTGGGTTGGTTGTGGTTGATAAAACCAACTTGGGCGCAAACAGATATGGATTTATTTATTGTCGAAAAACCGATTGAGGCGGCGCAAGAGAAGGATTTAGATGAGGTATTTCGCAGTGCGATGAGTGACTTGTTGATTCGCGCGGTGGGTTCGAAATCGGTGATTCAGTCGCCCGCTTCGGTGGCTTATTTGACGCAGGCGCGTCAATGGATTAAGCATTACCAATTTGTTAATCGCGAATCGGATGGTGTGGTGATAGGCCGAATGCTACGTGTTGAGTTTGACCGTGCGCGCTTGCTTAAAGCGTTTCAGCGCGATCAAATAGTGATTTGGCCCTATTCAGAACGCCCGGATACGCTGTTGCTTGGGCAGTGGGAACAGCGCGGCCTGTCCGTAAATTTGAGTGAGGAAAGTTTGCAGTATCGGGTGGATTTGGACTATCGCGATGAGGCGACCTTGTTAGGGTTGCCGATTACACTCGCTGCAAATGATCAATTTTATCAAGGTTTCGATGTGGTTTCGCTGATGCAGCAAGCGTCTCTTCCTGCCGATTTACAGGCGCGTTTTGCGCAATCTGGTCAAGATTATTTGATGCTATTTAAAGCAGATGTCATTGGGGGGGTAACGCGTTTTGAGTGGGCGTTGTTTTCATTGAAAAACGCTGAACGTATTCGGCATGCGGATTTGAGCGCTGAAGCGTTTATGCCGTTGTTAAGTGATGCGTTGTCTTCGTTGTTAGCGATTTATTCTCGCCCTTATCGAGAGAGCGCCGGTGCGCTGGGTTTATTACACTTTGATATTAGCGGGGTGCAGGCTTATGAGGATTTCGAAAAAATCGAGCAGGCCTTAACCCAATTACGTCCACGGGTGCAGGAAGTCCGTTTAGTGCGTGTTGAAGGTGCGTTGGTGCGGTTTGAGTTGATATATCAGGGGTATTACACGGATGTCGTGCGCCGATTAAGCGCACTACCGATTTTTGCGACCTTGACCGAAGCGGTCGCTGGTGTGCAAATTAGCGCTCAATTTAGTCCATAAGAAGATTTTTATGCTAGTGCAGTTACCATTAAAAATGAGTTTGCGTGAGGATGCGAGTTTCACTACCTTTGTCGCCTGCGAGGAGTCGTTGGCTTGGGTTTTGAGTCAGTTGCAGCAAATTGAACGTGTACAGGATGCAGGGTGTTATTATTTTTTTGGTGAGTCGGGAACGGGCAAAACGCATCTCCTGCAGGGGGCGTGCCGGTTTTATGGGGAGCGCCAAAAACAAAGCGTGTTTTTTCCGTTAGCCAATGAGAGTCTGCCTTTGATTCCGGATGTGCTTCAGGGGTTGGAGGTGACTGACTTAGTTTGTTTGGATGATGTTGAGTCGGTGTTGGGTGATGTGCAGTGGGAAAACGCACTGGCTAATTTGTTGGCTAAATCACGTGTTTTGGGGCACCGTGTATTGTTGGCAGGGCAGGTCTCGTTAGTGAATTGGCCGGTTAAGAGCGAAAGTTTATTGCGTGAGATGCTGTCGATTGTGCCGGTTCCCTTAACGCCTTTAAGTGAAGCGGAAGATTTAATTTTAGCATTGAAACGTCACGCGCAGCAGCGCGGGTTTGAGTTGAGTGTGGAAGTCGGTCGTTTTTTAATAAAGCGCTTTTCGCATGATTTACAAGAGCTGTTAGCTGTTTTGAAGCTTTTAGAGCAAGCCACTTTGGTTGAAAAAAGAAAACTGACCCTGCCTTTTGTAAAAGACGTTTTAGTGCGTTAATGATGGCTAATGGTGTGTTTTAGAAGTAAATATACCGTAGTTTAAACGCTCAAATACAGGCTTTTGAATTTTTAGGCTATAGCTGTTGAGTTTGGTTTTGCGTGTGTTGGTGATGTTGATTCAACAAGCATCTCTTTGGGTCTGTATAAATTTGGTATCCCTTGTTCTTTTTAGCGTAGTTTTAGAATGACTTGTGACCTTCTTCTCGAAGTGCTACGCGTTGGTCACTTAACAGATGGAATAAATATGAATTTTAATGCCCTTTCTCTGCGTTTGATTGCCTTTGCCTTTATGCTTATGTTGAGCCTGTTTCAGCAGGCCTGGTCGAAGCCTTTTGATGTTGAGTTTGTCGATTTAAGCGGAAAAACGCTCAAGTTGTCTGATTTTAGAGGGCAATGGGTGGTAGTGAATTTGTGGGCGACTTGGTGTCCGCCTTGCGTGGTTGAAATGCCTGAGTTGGTATTTTTTCACGATAAATACAAGGGTAAGGGAGCGATGGTATTGGGTGTGAATTTTGAGCGCAATGCGGTGGAAAAAATTGAAAACTTTGCCCAGGAATTAATGATTAACTTTCCGATTGTGCGTTTTAAGGATATCGATCTGAATAAAAACAGCACACCATTTGGGCCGTTGCGTGGGTTGCCCAGCACTTATATGGTCGCGCCTAACGGCGAGGTGGTGGCGGGGCGAGCCGGTATTGTCGATGTGAAGTTACTTGAAGCTTTTATCGAAAAATACGAACAACAAGCTGCGCATTAAGCTTGGGTTGTCGTAGGGTGTGTGGTGGTTTTTTAAAAAGCACACACCAATGATGTGCTGGGCGTTGTGTTGAACGATTGGTTTAGCAATTTGTTGGTTGGATTGTCATGGCTGTTTAACCATACGCTTCAAGTTGTGGCAGCAAATATCCAGCGAGCATCAGCAGGCCTGCAAAATAAAAAACTAAAGAGAGGATATGAAAATGATGTTAGTACGACGTTGGGGGCAGTGGTGTGTGATTGGACTGTTTGCTTTGAGCGCGAGCTGGTCGGTTCAGTCGGCGGAGTTTTTTAATCAAACCTTTGGTAATTATGCCGAGGAGTTGGCTGATGCGCGGGATGAAGGAAAGCAAGGGGTGTTTGTGTTTTTTGAAATGGATGATTGTCCGTTTTGTCATCGGATGAAAGAAACCATATTACAAGAGCCCGATGTGCAGACTTATTTTCATGATCATTTTAAGACCTTGCGTTTAGACATTGAAGGCGCTAATCCGGTAGTCGATTTTGATGGCACTGAATATAGTGAAAAAGAGATGGCGGAGAAAAAATATCGCGTGCGCGCGACGCCTGTGATGATTATTTTCGATCTTGAAGGCAAGCCGATTGCGCGCTACACCGGGCCGACTACGACCAAAGAAGAGTTTTTGTTATTTGGTCAGTTTGTTGTGGATGGCAGTTATAAAGTGATGCCGTTTACTCGTTACAAACGCGAAAAAATGAAATAGAGTCGGATGTTTTATCTGAGGTGGCTTCATAGCTTGTATGTATGGGGCGGGTGATGACTAGATTGTCGAGTGGTTTAATCATTAGTATGCTAGTGGCGCATGATTTTCTAAGAGAGGATTGATGAATTATAAGTATTTCAAAACCTGGGGGGTTGCGCTGTTAGTTGTGGCCTTGAGTGGCTCGCTTAGCGCGAAAGAGGAGGACGTACCGGTTCCTCTAACATTAGACTATGTGTTAAGTTTGCCGGCAACGCTAAATCCTGCCTTTATGCGCCAGCAAGGTGAGTATTGGCAAACCCTTGCGCAACAAGCGCAAACCCAAGCGGAAGATTCTTGGGTGCTCGGCGCTCGCGGGCGTTTGGGTAAGCGTGAGTATGCTAATCGAACGGAAGATTATCATTACGCCGCGTTGTATTTAGCTGTGCCGTTGTTTGATTTTGGCCGTACGGAAAAGGCGAATCAGGCTTGGTTGCGAGAAGTTGAGGCCAACGAGTTTGCGATGACGCATTTGCAAAGGCAGTATAAGTTATTGTTAATGCAGGCTTATTTTAATGTGTTGTTGGCGGACTTGCAGTATCGAGTCGATAACGAAGCTATGGCGATAGCGTTTGTGGATTTAGATAAGGTGCGTGAGAATCATGCTTTGGCGCGTGTATCCGATGCGCAGTTGTATGAAAGTGAGTTAATTTATCAGCGTGCGTTTGTTAAGCGTCAACGCGCACAATCGGATTTGCGTCGTTCACGGATGTTATTGGCGAATGCCATGGGTAAACCGCAGTTGGTTATCTCTAAACTTGCACTGCCCGATTTAGTGAGTTGGCCGGATAAATTATTGCCTATTGAGCGTTATTTAGAGCAGGCGTTAGAGGGCAATGCTGAGTTATTAGCGGCAAAGCAGCGCGTTGATGCACAACAGTATCGGATTGAAAGTGCGCAAGCGGGTCATTATCCTGTAGTGAAGGCGGAAGCTTGGGCTGGCCATTTGTCTAATTATCCTGAGATTCGTGAAGGTAATTGGCACGCACAGTTGTCTATGGAGTTTGCGTTATATGATGGGGGGTTAACTAAGGCTAAAGTCGATCAAGCGCGTGCTTTACGTCATCAGTCGTTAGCCGATCAGCGTGCGCTTGAATTGGCTTTGCGTGATAACGTGACGAATGTGTATTTTGAACTCAATTTGCTGCGTACTGAGGCCGAACAGGTAAAGGTTGGCCAACTGAGTGCTGATTTGAATTTAGATTATCGGCGCGCATTGTATGAAAATGAGCAGCAAGCGGATTTGGGGGATGCGATGGTGCGAATGTCGCAGGCGGTGTACGATGCGTTGGCGTTTGACTTGAAGCAGGCTTTATATTGGAACCAAATGCAAACCCTGTTAGGGGTTGAAGATATGCGACGTTTTCATCAACAAGCGCAAACTGAGCGTGGACAAGACTAAGGGGCTAGGGTAAATGAAAGTAGGAATAATCGGAATAGGGTTGATATTAGCTGTTTGCAATGCGTTGGCGGGCGAAGTTAAGATCGGTTCGCTGGTAGCGGCGCAGGTTGCGAAAGTGCATGTGAAACTGGGTGATGAGGTCAAAGTCGGACAAGCGCTGATTACCTTGGATGATAGCCGTTATCGCGCTAAACTCAATGCTTTGCAAGCAGAGGTGCGTTATCGCGAGTTAGCCTTGGCCGATGCTAAAATTGAGTTTGAGCAACAGCAAGATTTGTTTGATCGTACGGTGATTGCACGACGCCCGTTCGAGCGCGCTAAGCTTGATTATGATTTAGCAGCGCAAGCCTTTGAACGTGCTAAAGCTGATTTGGCTTTGCATCAGGCTTGGTCAAATTATGTTTATATTAAAGCACCGGTGGCTGCAAAGGTAACGGCTTTGGCTGTGACGCAGGGGACCACTGTATTTGATGAAAATCAGTTGTTAATCGTGTTGGAGACGCAGCAATGAGTGTGATGAGCGCGCGCGTGCGTTATGGCTTGAAATATTGGCGTTTAGCGGTTCATTTGGTGTTTAAAACCCAGTATTTTGGGGTGAATAACCAATGGTGGGCACCTCAACCGTCGGTAATTGGTTGGAGTTGTCGCGAGCGACTGTGGGGGATATTGACGGTGATGCCGATTGTGCGCAATTACCAATCTATGAAGGTACGCAGTTGCATCGGCTGGTTGCCACAGGCGGAGTGTGAACAACTGGGCTTTGGCTCAAAGCACTAGAGGGGTTTATGTCGGAGCAACGTCAGTCTGTTCGCTTTAAGCGGCGTTTTTTAGTGACCGATTATCAAGATGAGGCGTTTGAATTAGCCTTTGAAGGGTGGAATGTTAATTTAACCGGGTTGAGTTTTGTTGTCCCCGATAGCGAGATGTTTTTACCCGGACAACCTTTGGCGTTGCGTGTGCGTTCGTTTGAAACAAACGAGGATTATGCACTCGATAGCGTAGAAGTGGTGCATCTTCGGGAGCAAGATGGGCTGGTGATTTGTGGTTGTCATATTACACAGATGTCGAATGAGCAATTATTGGCGCATCAGCGTGTGGCGATGCTTGATCCATTTTCAGTTGATGAGTCGTTAGCCTTTTCTCAGATGGATGAGTTTAGTTTTGATGAGCAGGGTTCGTCTTTGTCTTCGGATGCGGCCGATTATCACCAAGCTGGTTTTGCGTTGAATTTAGCGGTGGAGGAGTTGACCGCCGGTTTGCAGACCGATGAAACCAGCTGGGCCGGTTTAGTTCAGGCGCTTGAAAGTTTGGCGGCGAGTTTGCCACCTTCGCAAGCCGTTTCGGTGAATCATTTAATCCAAGGCTTTAAGCAGTTACATCAGCAGCAGGAAACGCGAAACGAGCAGGTGCTGGCGTTGAGTTTATTGGCGAAAATGTTAGTGCATACCCCTTCTTGCCAACAAGATCGTTTGTCTTGGCAAACGTTGATTCGTGATTTTGAAACGCGGTTTTTAGATGAGCGTTTGTTGCTAGCGTATGATTTGATGCATCAAGGGCTGGAGGCTCGAGAGGCCTTGAATGAAGCCGAGCGTCAGTTGAACGAACAACAAGATTAATAGTCATTTTTTGACCCCAAAACCACACGAACAATACCAGCCAAGAGGCTGTGTATTGTTCGTGATCTTGGAAATAAAGCGAATGGGCTAAGCCATTTTAAGCTTGGTTAGTAGCGCTTCAACAAAGCCATCGGTAGGCCAGTTTTCACTGTCACCTGCACGACGGTGTTTGTATTCAATCGTGTTTTCATCTAAGCCGCGTTCGCCAATCACCACGCGATGCGGAATGCCGATTAATTCCATATCATTAAACATCACGCCCGGCCGTTCGTTACGGTCGTCAAATAACACTTCAATCCCGCGCGCGGTTAAATCGGCATACAGTTGTTCCGCCGCTTGTTTTACGCGTGGCGATTTGTGCATTTGCATCGGCACGATGCAGACTTGGAACGGCGCAATCGCATCCGGCCAAATAATGCCTTTGTCGTCATGGTTTTGTTCAATCGCTGCCGCAATCACACGGGTGACGCCAATACCGTAGCAACCCATTTCCAAAATTTGCGCCCGGCTGTTTTCATTCAGTACGTTGGCATTCAGTGCTTTCGAGTATTTGTCGCCAAGTTGGAAGATATGACCGACTTCAATGCCGCGACGAATCTGAATTACGCCTTTGCCATCCGGACTTGGATCCCCTTCAACCACATTACGAATATCGGCTACCAGGCCTGCTGATATATCACGTTCCCAGTTTGCGCCGCTAAAATGAAAGCCTGTTTTATTTGCTCCACAAATAAAGTCGCTGCAATGCGCGGCGGCACGATCCACAATCACCGGAATGGTTAAACCAATCGGCCCGATAGATCCGGCATCACAGCCGACGGTGTGTTTGATTTGATCAGCGCTGGCGAACTCTAGCGGACTGGCCACTTGCGGTAGCTTTTCAGCTTTAATATCGTTGAGTTCATGGTCGCCGCGTAATACTAAGGCTACTACCGGGTGCGCTTCGTCTGCGCCTTTGACCAACAAGGTTTTTAGGGTTTGCTTGGCCTCGACTTTAAAGAAGGCACATACTTCTTCAATACTGTGAACATTCGGGGTGGCGACTTCGGTTAACGCCTGTGTTGGAGCGGGGCGCTCACCTTGTGGTGCAACCGCTTCCGCTAATTCAACGTTGGCGGCAAATTCGCTTTCGCTGGAGAAGGCAATCGCATCTTCACCCGAATCAGCGAGTACATGGAATTCGTGTGAGCCGTCACCACCGATTGAACCGGTATCGGCTTGGACGGCACGGAAGTTTAAGCCCATGCGCTGGAAAATACGGTGATAGGTGTCGTACATCACTTGGTAGGTGGCTTCTAAACTGGCGCGATCCAAATGAAACGAATAGGCATCTTTCATAATAAATTCGCGTGAGCGCATCACGCCAAAACGCGGGCGAATTTCGTCACGGAATTTGGTTTGAATTTGATAGAAGTTAGCCGGCAGTTGTTTGTAACTGCGGATTTCTTTGCGAATAAGGTCGGTAATGACTTCTTCATGCGTTGGGCCAAGACAAAATTCGCGGTTGTGACGGTCTTGCATACGCAACAATTCGGCACCATATTGTTGCCAGCGCCCGGACTCTTGCCAAAGTTCTGCCGGTTGCACGACCGGCATCAATACTTCTTGTGCGCCGGATCTGTCCATTTCTTGACGAATAATGCCTTCTACCTTGCGCAATACGCGTAGGCCTAGTGGCAGCCAGTTATACAGTCCTCCCGCTAAGCGACGAATTAATCCGGCGCGAATCATCAGCTGGTGGCTGATAATTTCGGCTTCGGCAGGTGTTTCACGTGTGGTGGCGAGTAAAAATTGAGAAGTTTTCATGGTTTGTATGGCCTTGTGTTCTAAAAAAAGCGGCGCTATTTTGACTCATTGATAAACCGCGAGCAATCTCTGCTAATGCTCGGGGTTTAGATCAAGAGTTAATCGAGGCGCTCATTTTAACATGGACGCTTTTTGCATGAGTTAGAACAGAAAAAAAATACAAATCTCATATGTGAGCTTCGTTAAGCCATGATGCTAGCTGGCTTTCGTGTTGACTTTTTTGCGCTCACCGCCCGCTTTTCAGAGCAAGGCGTGACGCTTAGGGCCTGTCTAGTGCTTATAAAAAAACTTGACCATTACAAACACGTTGCTTGTTGCTAAGCACGCTAGACAACCAGAGAGTGTCCATTGAGATCATTAACGCATCGAGTTTGCGAACTAAGCCAACAAACTGGCCAACCTGAGGCGAGCTAATTTTGGCGTTGAAGGTAATCGGGTCGGTGTAGTCAGGTACTTCATCGATGCTGTTGGACTCCATCAGTTTGTCCAAACGAGCTTGTTCGTTGTCTACCGCCTTAGCGCAATCCTCGATCAACTGGCTAAATATTCTGTTCCACTTCATCAATTTCGTTCTCATCGCCAATGATGCGCAGGATGACATCGATTCCGTATAGCGCACTGACCGTCCGTCTAAAAACACGGTCAACGACACGTTGCGCCTGTAAGCTATTAATTGTGAATGATTGTTCAAAGATGGGTTTTGAGTAATTGGGTTTTGCTTGGGTCATAAGTTTGCTCCTGATATGACAATAATCAGTCCCTAGCCTAATCCTCTGTGAGGTAATGGCCTTTCAGCTAGGTGGAAGAATTGAGCATCTTTCTAACTATCCTGTCTGGATAAGACGGTTACACAACATAGAAATAGGATTTGATGTCGCTGAAAAGGCTTTGCAGTAGAATAAGCGCATTGTAATCGACCGGTAATAAGGAGTGGTGGCTTCGATGTTGTATTCAACGGATGCCTCGGTATTTGAAATTGTTCCCAAAAAAGTGATTACGCCACGGAATAAAGCGGCGTTGATTGAAGCGATTGGTGATGCGGTGAGCCAAAACTGCCCAATTACGCTTCGTGCGGGTGGTACGTCGTTAGGCGGGCAGGCGATAGGATCGGGTTTGATTATTGATGTGTCGAAACATTTGACCCAAATTTTGGATTATCAGCCCCAGCAGGGGATTGCCTGGGTTGAGCCGGGTGTGATTCAGGATGATTTAAATGCGTTTGTCGCGGCTGACGGTTTGGTTTTTGCGCCAGATACTTCGACCTCAAATCGTGCCATGATTGGTGGGATGATCGGAAATAATTCGTGCGGTTCTTATTCGGTTTATTACGGCACAACGCGGGAGCATATCGAGGCAGTTGAAGTAGTGTTGGCAGATGGTTCAACAGCGTGTTTTGAGCCGTTAAGTGCGCAGGCGTTGGAGGCTAAACGTAGCTTGGCGAGTTTGGAAGGCGATATTTATCGCCAGCTGTTTGCGTTGTTGGATGAGTATGGTGAAGCGATTTTGGCGAATGCGCCGGATGCCTCGATTATACGGCGTAATACCGGTTATGCCTTGGATGTGTTGTTGCGTGATTATCAGCCGTTTAATCCGCATGGCAAACCGTTTAATTTGGCACCGTTGATTTGTGGCAGCGAGGGTACGTTGTGTGCAGTAAGCGCTGCGAAAGTGAAGTTAGTACCTCGACCAGTTTTTCGCCAGCTACTCTGTGCGCATTTTGATTCTATTGCTAGCGCTCTAAGCCTCGTACCGGCGTTGTTGAGTTTTAATCCGGCGGCGATTGAGTTGATTGATAAGGCGACCTTGGATGGTACCTTGCACAATTTGGCACAAAAGCAGAATCGATTTTGGATTGAGGGTGATCCGCAAGCGGTGTTGGTGATTGAGTTGTTTGATCAGCAGGCAGAGGCTTTAGCGACTCGATTAGCGGATAGTCAGGCTTGGCTGTTATCTCGTGGCGCTTATGCGGCACCCATTATCGCGCCACAAGATAGTGCGCGAGTTTGGTCGTTACGTAAGGCTGGGTTGGGGTTGTTAATGGGTAAGCGAACGCGTAAAAAAGCGGTTGCGGTGATTGAGGATGCGGCTGTGCCAGTCGCGAGCTTGGCTGATTTTTATGCCGATGTTCAGGCGTTAATGGCTGAGTTTAAAGTGAATGCGGTGTATTACGGCCATGCGTCGGTGGGGGTGATTCACATTCGGCCTGAATTGGACTTGGCGCAAGCCTCTGATAGAGCGGTGTTTGAGTCGTTGGCTCGGGCATTTTCGCAACTGGTGAAACGTTATCGGGGGGCGTTGTCCGGTGAGCATGGTGATGGCCGTATTCGTGCGCCTTTTTTGCGTGAACAGGTCGGCGATAGGGTGTATCAGGCCTGGCAAACGCTAAAGCGGGCGTTTGATCCGCAGGGGGTGTTTAATCCGGGGGTGATTTTAGGTGAACAGTCAATTAGTGTGCACCATCGTGCTGATCGCCAACCAAAGGTTAAACTGACGACGGGCTTTGATTGGCGCGGTGATATCAGTTTGATGGATGCGGTAGAGAAGTGTAATGGTGCGGGTGCGTGTCGTAAATCGTCCGGTTTGATGTGTCCATCGTACCAAGTAACGCGAGAAGAAGCCTATTCAACACGCGGTCGCAGCAGTTTGTTGCGCCATGCTTTAACTGAACCGAATCCGATAAGTGCTTTGTCACAGCCGGATTTGCAGCAGGCATTGGCATTATGTTTGGCGTGCAAGGCGTGTAAAACCGAATGTCCGGCTAGTGTGGATATGGCGCGTCTCAAAGCGGAGGTTTTATACCAAACGAAAACGTCTGGGCGCCAAGCGTGGTTGTTTAGAAATCAACAGCGTGTTATGGCTTGGTCTTCACGTTACAGTCATTGGGTGAATCGGCTGCAGCGCTGGTCGTTGGTTAAGCGATTATTGGGTATTGATATACGACGCGATTTACCTGCGATTGCGCCGGTGTCTTTGCAAACTTTATGGCAAAGTCAGCGTTTGCAGTTGTCATCGCAGCAAGCGTCGCATTCGGGGTTGGTGGTGTGGGTGTTGTGCGATTTGTATAGTCAGTACCAAGAGCCGACAGTCGGTTTGGCTGTGTTGTCGAGCTTGACGCGTTTGGGGTTGGAAGTGCGTCCGATTTATTTGATGCACTCGCCGCGGGCGTTGATCAGTCAAGGATTGCTTGCGGAGGCAAAAGCTGCGTTGATTGAGATTCATGGTTGGCTTCGTCAGGTGCAACCAGAGCATTATATTGTGGGTATTGAGCCGTCGGAAGTGTTGGTTTGGCGTGATGAAGCGCGTGATTTATTGCCAAAAAATACCCGTTTGTTTGCTGAAGTTAAAGTAAAACTGTATGAAGAATTGGTGCTGGATTTAGCGAAACAAGGGGCTTTGCCTCCCTTGCTGCCCCTTAAGCGTAAGGTGTGGTTGCATGTGCATTGTCATCAAAAATCGCTTGCTGATGCGCGTGATGTGCATGAGGTTTTGCGTTTAATACCAGGCCTGCAAATCGAGTCGATTGCTTCGGGTTGCTGTGGTATGGCCGGTGATTTTGGCTATAAGCAGTATGATGTTTCGCTTAAAATCGCGCAGCAGGCGCTGTTGCCAGCGATTGAGGCGACGGATAAATCGGATTGGATTGTGGCCACAGGGGTGAGCTGTCGTAGTCAAATTGATGATTTGACTCAACGTCAGGCGTTACACGTGGCGCAAGTAGTAGAGCGTGCGCTAAGCGGTGCGCCACAAGAGGAGTAAAAATGAATCAGATACAGTCTATGCCTAAGTCGGTATTTTTGGCGTCTTCTTCACCCCGTCGTGCCGAACTTTTGGCGCAGTTGGGCATTACGTTTGAGGTGGTGAATGCGCCGGTGGAGGAGGTGGCTTTGCCCGGTGAGCAAGCTGATTCGTTTGTACGGCGCATGGCGATTGAAAAGGCGCTCGATGGCTTTAATAAGGTGGCCGGTACGAAAGTTTGGGTGATTGGCGGCGATACGCTGGTTAAAGTGGGGGATTCGGTGTTGACTAAGCCGCGTAACCAAGCGGATGCGATGCGGATGTGGCGATTATTGAGCGGACGAACGCATCAGGTGTTGTCAGCGGTGGCGGTGGTGTACGATGGTGAGGTGGCTTGCGCGTTGAACGAAACTCAGGTGAGCTTTGCGCCAATGACTGAGGCGGATATGCTGAGTTATTGGGCTAGCGGTGAGCCGCAGGATAAAGCTGGAGCGTATGCGATACAGGGTTTGGGCGCGCGTTTTATTGCGGATTTGCGCGGGAGTTATTCGGCGGTCATGGGCTTACCCTTGTTTGAGTTGACGCAATTATTAAAGCGGTTTGCGTATTTCGGAGGTGAGCATGAGCAATGAAGAAAAGGTGCTGGTGAATGTTACGCCGAATGAAACACGTGTGGCGTGGGTTGAGAATGGTGTGCTGCAAGAGGTGTGGGTTGAGCGCAGTAAAAAACGCGGCTTGGTGGGTAATATTTATTGGGGGCGTGTTGAGCGGGTGTTGCCAGGAATGCAGGCAGCGTTTGTGGATATCGGCTTGAGTCGATCGGCGTTTTTGCATGTATCGGACGTGTCGTTGGCCTTAGTTGCTGAGCGTTCACCGGATGAGCCAGATGATATTAGCAAGCTGTTGTACGATGGTATGAAAATCATGGTGCAAGTGGTCAAAGACCCACTTGGCACTAAGGGCGCGCGCGTGACCATGCAGGTATCGATTCCGTCACGTTTATTGGTTTACATGCCAGGCGAAACCGCGCTGGGCGTGTCGCAAAAAATTGAGCAACCGGAGGAACGCGAGCGTTTAAAAACGATTTTACGTAAGATTCCTGAAATTGAGGAGGTCAAGGGCGGCTTTATTGTGAGAACGGTTGCCGATGGCGCGGACTTTCATGAGTTGCGTGCGGATTTAATTTATTTGGAACGTTTGTGGCAGAGTATTTTGTTGAAGTCGTCACAGGCAAAAAAGCCGCGCTTGATTTATGAAGATTTACCGCTATATTTGCGCATTTTGCGTGATATTCCGAATGAAGGCATTGAGAAAATTCGCGTCGATTCAGCCGAGACGTTTCATAAAATGCTTGAATTTGCCAAGATGTATGTGATGGAAATTACCGATAAAATCGGACACTATAAAGGTGATAGACCGATTTTTGATTTATACAATATCGAAGATGAGATTCAGGCGGCGTTGGAAAAGCGTGTGGAGCTAAAGTCTGGCGGTTATCTGATCATTGATCAAACCGAAGCGATGACCACAATTGATGTTAATACCGGTGGTTTTGTGGGACATAAAAATTTGGAAGAAACGATTTATCGCACCAATTTGGAGGCGACACAAGCGATTGCACGCCAGTTGCGCTTGCGAAACTTAGGTGGGATTATCATTTTGGACATGATTGATATGGATGATGAAGAACATCGTAATCATGTGTTGCAATCTTTGGCAAAGGCGTTGGCGCGCGATCGTGTGAAAACGTCAATTAGTGAGCTTTCGCGTTTAGGTTTGATAGAGATGACGCGTAAACGAACGCGCGAAAGCTTGGAGCGCACTTTGTGCGAGCCTTGTCCGGTTTGCCATGGCCGCGGTGTGGTGAAAACAGCAGAAACAGTGGCGTATGAAATTTTTCGCGAGATTACGCGTATGGATAAGTCGTTTAATGCCGAACGTTATCGGGTGATTGCTGCGGAGTCGGTTGTCGGACGTATTATGGATGAGGAGTCCGATAGTGTCGCTGCTCTGGAAGCTTTTTTAGGTAAGTCGATACGCTTTCAGGCCGAAAGCACCTATCCGCCGGAATATTTTGATGTGGTGATGCTTTAAATGACGTTTAGACGTTGGCTGTCGCGATTCGTTTGGTTGTTATTGCTGTTAATTGTGGCGTATTTCGCGACGATCAAGGTGATGATTACTTGGTTGCAAGCGTCTCCCCAGCAGGTGACGGCGTTAATTTCGCATTTTACTGAGGTTGATTTAACGTATGATGCACTTGAGATTGAGCAAACCTGGTCAGGCGTGCAGGTGCGAGCGAGTAATTTGCAAGCGAGTTTGCTTTCTGGACGTATTTCAGCGCAACGTTTAGACGTTGATCTTAATATCTGGTCGCCGTTATGGTCGAGTATGGCTTATGGCGAGCGCTTAGTATTGGAACAGGCGCGTATCGAGTGGGATATGCCTGCTGAGCAGATGCAAGCTTTTGATGTGCAAAAGCAACTCGTTTGGTTGTCTAAACTCTGGAAAATTACAAGTCTAAGCGAAGTAAGCATTATAGGATTAAGCCGCGATTTGCATGAGCTGAATATCCAATCGTTAAGTTTAAGTCGCGCTCTACGTTGGACGATGTTGGCGGATGTGAAGCTAACCTATGGCGCTGCGTTTCGTGCCTCACGTTGGCATCTAACGGGACGTTTTGAGGATAGGTTTGGGCGCTTAGCTGGTGGTGAGTTAATTGTACAATCAGCCCAAGATTTAAATTTAAGTCACCTTTATACGTTGTTTATCCCAGGTAAAAAACACTTGCTTAAGCTGCCGGATGGGGAGGTGAATTTCAACGCCCATATTGTAATAGCCGGACAAAAGTTGTCAAAAGTACAGCTGGATGTGGCGGCGGAGCGTTTAGTTTGGTTGGCGGGCACGCCTGAGTTGCCGCGCCAAATTAATGCGCGCTTGTCTTGGCGCTTGGACGAAATTAAACAGCCATTTTCTTCTATCGCTTTTTCACTTGATACGCTGCAATTCAATCAGCAACCCGTTGCTTCGTTTGCACCTATGCAGTTGAAGTTGGTGGATCGACAGTTAAGTGCAATCGCTCCAAAGTGGGCGTTAGCACCTTATTCTGCGTTGTTGAGACATTTTGTTGGCCCGAATATGAGCCGGTTTGAGCAAGTTGAATTGCGTGATTTTACCTTTGATTTATCGTTAGATACCTTGCGTTTAGCTAAGGCAAAGGCCACATTGCAACGTTTTAATTGGTTATCGGAAGATGCAGGCCTGCTAATTGAAGACCTGAGTGTACACTACGCCTCAGATCAGCTTTCGCTGAACTTTCATCAACCTGTTCAATTCGAGACGCCACATACGCAGCAGGCTTATTACAGCCTGAAAATCGACACGCCGTTACAAGTGTCGTTTGATTGGCTTGCGCACACTTGGCAACTGGTTCCGCACACATTTTATCTCAACGAAATACCGGTTAGCTTGAGTGCGAAAGGTGATTTTTTGGGCGAAATTGACGCGTATCTACATAGCGCTGTTACCCAAATGCAGCAAGTCAAGTCGCAATTACTCCCTTACGGATTAATGGAGCCGGAACTGATCGAGTGGTTGCAAAGCGCGCTGCTGTCAGGTGAAGATATACAGGCCGAAGCTTGGATACAGGGTAATTTAGCGGACTTTCCGTTTGAGTCGGGCGAAGGCGTATTGAAAGCGCAGGCAAGGGTAAAACAGGCGTCATTACGATTTCATCCCGATTGGCCAACGGTTGAGCAAATAGACGCGTTGGTCACCTTTACACCTTATAATTTATTGATAACAAGCCCACGCGCAACTGTTATGGGCGCGAAAGGGCGAGATATACGCGTAGATATAAAACACCTCAATACGGCTGATATTGCGGTGGAAGTCAGTGCGATTGCCGATACCGATTTACACAATGCGCTGGCGTTTGTTTTAGCCTCGCCATTAGCTAAGTCCTTAGGGTTAGAAACGTTCTTAGCGAAACAAGTAAAAACACAAGGTAATATTAGCGTGGTGTTGGAGCGCGTATTTGTGCCAGTAAATGGTTATGAAAATCACCCTGAAACCGTCACCGGCCATATAAAGCTAGAACCCAGTGCGATAACCTTGTTTGATAAGATTGCATTGCATGATGTGCAAGGTGTTTTGCACTTTAGCGAAAAGGGCGTGAATGCCAAAGCGATTAAAGCCAGCACATTAGCAAGCCAAGCGGAGATAGATGTCGTCAATCAGCCAAATAAAAAACGCGTTGCGATACACGTTAACGCCAATGGCACTTTGCCACAAGTTTATGGATTCAGTGGCGCGTTGCCTTGGCAAGCCAAGATAGAGTTGCCCTATGTATCCGCGGAGCAAAAGTCAATCGACCTAACCCTTAATGCTCACACCGAACACCTTCACTCAAAATGGCCTGCTCCCCTGTCAACTGACGATATTCGCATGGGCCGAGTTAACGCAAGTTTACGTTATGAACAAACCCAAGCCGAACTGGCTATTGATTGGCCAGGCCTGCTAAAAAGCGTATTTATATTGGAGGCGGAGACAGAGCAGGGCTTAAGTTTAAAGCGCGGTGTCATTGCGTTTGGAAAAACCATAACATCTGTCGAGATGAATGATCAACATCAAGCCTTTAACCAAGGATTGCGAGCTGATATTGCGATTGAAACCTTGGATATAGATGCCTGGTTAAGACAAACACAAAACCTGCATAAGCTGTTTGCTACAAGTGCGCTCACAGAAAAAAACGTCATTAACTGGTTACCCTCAACTATCCAAATAGCGAACTTGCGCTGGTTAGAACAAGATTACTCCGCTTTAAAAATTGATTGGCATAGCGTTAAAGCCTCATCAAGTCTACTTATTGAGTTGTTGGCCGACTTTATTAAAGCTGAGATTAATTATCATGCCCAGGCCGGTGTTGATATTGGTGTTGACTACCTGCATCTACAACTGCCACCCCGCACTGAAAAAGAAACAAAACAAGCTGGCCATAACTGTGAATTAGCAGACAAAGTTACGGTATGGCCAAGTGTACGCTTTAGTGGAAAAAATTTATTTCTTGGCCAGCGTTTACTCGATAGCTTGCGTTTCGAAGTGAATGACACAAGTACCCAGCGCGAAATTAATCCACTCACTTTCCAGTTTGCAAATCGTTCAGGAAACGGGGAGGCTAAATACATTTGGCAAAAAAATACGAATACAAGCGAACTTGAAGCACAAATCGACTCAAAAAATGTGCAGGCATTTACTGACTTTTTGGGTATACAACGTGGTTTTAGTGGTCAACAAGCTCAGCTCAGCGCCAAGTTAAACTGGAATGGTGCGCTAGAATGCTTTGCTCCTAAACATATTCAAGGGCCATTTTCAATGCGGTTTGATCAAGGCATCATCGCCGATATCGAACCCGGAATCGCGCGCTTAATAAGTCTGCTTAGTATCGACTCCATAGTAAGGCGTCTTCAACTTGATATGAAAGACATTACAATGAAAGGCTTGGAATATGAAAGTATTACAATAGCAGGCCTGCTAAAAAATGGTGTCGCCAAGCTTAAAACACTAAATTTAGAGTCATCGGGTTTAGACGTCGCACTCGAAGGTAACATAGGGCTCATAGATAGAACGTTTGACTTAAATGCAAAAATAACGCCTGCGCTAGGCAGCACCTTACCAACACTGGCCGGAATACTCGGTGTGGTGAATCCAGTAACTGGCATACTTACCTATTTACTAGCGAAACATCTGCCGTTTATTAAT
>JAVETW010000089.1:0-7284 GCA_034005865.1 Thiomicrospira sp.
ACCTTGCGGAAACCAGCGTTGCGCCTGTTGTTTATGCGCTTGCGACCAAGCTTGATGCGCCGCTACTTGCGCCCACTCCGGCTGTGTTTGCGTGACCTGCTCAACCCAAAAACCTAAACTCGCCGCCTGCGCCGACCCTAACAAGCCAACCCCCCAGCCGATTAACCAGCGTTTCATGTCTTACTCCTTGTGAATGATTAGGCACCTCGATGGCCTAAGTCTAACCCTACAAACTGAAACGAAGCTGAACAGCAACATTAAACAAGCGTCAATCGCCTCGATTTAAGGCGATATAATAAGCACTTTTTTTACCCGCATCGGCGGCTAAATGGGAGCGTTATGACACACAATCTTCTTTTACTCGGCGTTGAGGTTTCGTTTCAAGGCGAAAACCACGCTTTTGAAGCGCAATTGGATTTAGATGCGCATTTGCGCCAATACGGCGATTTGCCGGATTTGCATCATTGGGTGGCGAGCCGTAATCGCGTTGATGCTTATTCTTACTTATTTGAAGCGATGCAGGTTGAGCCGGTGAATATTTTGCAAGCACAAGGACGCGCGGCGCAATTTATTGATAGTGGGGTGTTTTTAAGCGAGGCCTTTATCGCCGATTGGCATATTCAAAACGCATTAGCAGGCCTGCTAACGATTGCGCAACAACAAATGCACACCGACTTTGAAGCTAATCCCAAGCTAAAACAAGCGCTGATTGAAGCATATCAACTGGGGTTGGAGCATGGCCGAGCCATCCCATCGTAAGGGGTTTAGGCCTCTAACAACATCGCGCGATTATTAGGCCTTGCTGCGCGCGGGCGAAGGCGTGTTGGTTGAGAACGGCAGATGATTTTGAACCACCAAGCCACCAAGGTTTTCAAAACACGAAGAGACTCAAAATAACAACACCTTAACGCGACACATCTTCGTGTGTTTGCATCCCTTAATTGTTCGGGATTCAAAAACAAAATGTCATCACACCCAAGCGCTACGAACCTACCACTATTCGTTCGCAATAAGGTTTTGTATTTGCGGCCACAAGCGCTGCATAATCAACGGTTGTGCCGCGCGGTTCGGGTGCAGGCCATCGTCTTGCATTAAATCCGGCGCCAACGCAATCTCTTCTAAGAAAAACGGATCTAACGCAACCTGATAACGCGCGGCCAAGTCACGATACATTTGCCCCAAGCGCGCGTCATACGCTGGGCCGTAATTGGTCGGCAAGCGGATACCTAACAGCATTACTTTCGCCCCTTGTTGCTGGCTCATCGCAATCATATCGGCCAAATTACGCTCGGTTGTGCGTAAGTCTTGCCCGCGCAGCGCATCATTCGCGCCCAATTCAATAATGACAAATTTCGGCTGATGTTGTGTCAGCAAACCGGGTAATCGCTGGCGGCCGCCGGAGGTGGTTTCGCCACTTAAACTGGCGTTAATCACCATCACGCCGGACATCGTTTCCTTTTTTTGTGCATCAAGTTTTTGTTGTAATAAGGTCACCCAACCCTGCTCAACCGGCAAGCCGTAGGCGGCGCTTAAACTATCGCCCATCACTAATAAGCGCGCTTGCGCCTGAGCGTAAACTCCACTAGACTGCAAAACCAATAGCAGCCAAGCTAACAGCCAAACCACAAGGGCAAAACGATGAATACGACGATTCACACGCCATGTATTTTGCAATTGAACCAGGTGCATTATCAGGTTTCCTCCGCGACAGATAACGTAGCTATCTTAAAGGGCTGCGACCTTTGTGTCGAGCCTCAACAAAGCGTGGCGATTGTTGGGCGCTCAGGCTCAGGTAAATCTACACTGTTAGCACTGATGGCCGGTTTGGATAAGCCCTCGCAAGGTCAAGTGAACCTACTGGGCGAAGATCTCGGTCGCCTCAACGAAGACCAACGCGCGCAATTACGTGCACTACAGGTGGGGTTTGTGTTTCAAAACTTTCAACTCATGCCGGGGATGAATGCGCTGGAAAATGTGATGATGCCGCTGGAACTATTTGGCTTAGACCGCGCGCGCGAACGTGCCGAAGCCGCCTTAGAAAAAGTGGGCCTGTCGCACCGTCTCAACCACCAGCCCAGCGCGCTTTCCGGCGGCGAGCAACAGCGCGTCGCGATTGCACGGGCGATTGTCACCGAACCGCGCATTTTGTTTGCCGATGAACCCACGGGCAATTTAGATGAAACCACTGCCGCGCAAATTCAGCAACTGCTGTTTGACTTGCAACATCAAACCACATTGGTGCTGGTCACCCACGATATGCACTATGCCGCATTATGTCAGCGCACGGTGCGCATTCAAGACGGTATATTAACGGAGTCGGTATGAATAGCAGGCCTGCTAATAATACATTCGCTACCTTAAAAGCGGCGAGTTTATGGTTTTTTCGTGGACTCAAACGTGGCGATTGGCTTTGGCTGTGGTTGGCGGTAGTGATCGCCAGCGCCAGCGTAACCTTAGTCGAGCAACTGGCGCAAACTGTGCATAAAAGTATGCTGGCGAAAGCGGCGGAATCCTTGTCGGCGGATTTGGTATTACGCTCGTCGCGTCCGATTGAAGCACGCTGGCGTGAGCAAGCCGAGCAACAGGGACTGGCAGTAGCGCAAAGCCTCAGCCTCACGACCATGGCGATGGCTAACGACGAGTTCCAGATGGTATTGCTCAAAGGGCTGAGCGCAAACGCGCCGCTGCGTGGTCGCTTACACACGCAAAACAATACCGATATAGCGCAACTGTCAGCCGATCAAGTGCTCGCCGATCCGCAGCTGCAAACCTTGCTCGCGTTGGATAATCCGCCTAGCCTGACACTCGGTCGCGAAACCTTTAAGGTGGCCGACTGGCTAACGCGCCAAGATGTGTTTCAATCGACGTTGAGTCAATTCGCGCCGCAGGTGATTATGCCGCTGGAGCGCATCACCGCGCTTGGCTTAATCGGCCCGGGCAGCCGAGTAACCTATGAGCTAGCGTTTGCCGGTGAGGCGGCGCAACTGGCGGCGTGGCAACGCCTACTTGAACAACAAGACATCGCCCATTGGCAAATTCTTAGCGCGCGTGCGCCAACGCCCGACTTAGAAAAAGCCTTAGCCACGGCTTGGTTATTTTTAGATCTCTCGGCGTTAGCCACCGTGTTAATTGCAGGCCTGGCGATTTTGATTGCCAGTCGGTTTTATTTACAACGCTGGATGGCATCGATGGCGTTGATGCGCGCCAGCGGCGCTTCAGATAAGCAATTAACCACGTTGTTTGCGATACAACTGATGTGGCTGGCATTATTAGGCAGCGTGCTTGGTGGTGTATTGGGTTTAGGCCTGTTTCAGTTGATTACGCCTTGGTTAGCAGACTATTTTAATCCGTTGATATGGCCAAACTTTGCGCAGGCCTTTGCGTTGGGGCTAATCGCGGGGACCTTGGCGTTATGGACGTTCGCGTGGCCCGCGTTTCGCCAAGCCACCCGCGTTTCGCCGTTGCAGGTTTTTCGCCAAGCAGCGCTCGCACGTTATAACCCGTTGCGCGCCCTGTTGTTTAGTCTGTTGTTACTGATCGGCTTAATGAGCGTGTTGCTGAATCATTCGGTGGTCGTGTGGGCGTTACCGGCGCTATTGCTCAGCGCGGGTGGCTTTTACTTGTTGGCGTTGGCTTTATTGTATGCGATTGCGCGCTTACAACCACTCAGTCGCGGCTGGCTGCGTTTAGCCTTGGCCGGGCTAGCGCGCGAACCGGGATTGGTTAAACTGCAATTTATCGCCTTAGGCTTGGTGGTGTTTTTATTAATTTTAATGACATTTGTACGTCAAGATTTGGTGGAAAACTGGCAAGCGTCTTTACCGCAAACCACGCCCAATACGTTCATGGTAAATATTCAACCCGATCAGCTCACAACGGTTAAACAACACTTAGCACGCGCGCAAATCGAAACTGAGTTGGTGCCGATGGTACGCGGACGCTTAGTGGCGGTGAACCAACAAGCCATACGCCCAAGCGAACAAGACGCTCAACGCGTGCGCCGATTATTGCAACGCGAAGCCAATAACGCGCTGCTAGAACAGCCGCCTAGCTATAATCGTATCCTCGCCGAACTGGCGCCGAGCCAGCGTTTGCCCCTACCGTCGGTGTCGGTAGAAGCGGAAATCGCCGAGCTGTTTGGCTTGACGCTGGGTGATGTACTGACCTTCGATATTATCGGCCAACGCGTGGACTATCAAATAACCAGTTTGCGCGAAGTTGAATGGCAAAGCTTTCGGCTGAATTTCTTTTTTATTCTGCAACCGCAAGCTCAATTAAACTTGCCCTTTAGTTATATCAGCAACTTCCACAACCCGCTCAGCCGCGAGGACAGCGCCGCGCTGCAACGTGATTTAGCCCAAAGCGCGCCGGGCGTGTTGTGGATAGATGCGCGCGATATGATTGATCAGGTTCAGCGCATTATGCAGCAAGCCGCGCTGGCCGTGAGTTTGCTGTATCTGTTCACACTGGTGTCGAGTTTAATTGTCATTTTTACCGCCTCACAAGCCTCGCAACTGGGCCGTTTACGCAGCTGGTTATTGTTGCGCACCTTGGGCGCAAAACAAGCCGATATTGTTAAACTGGGATTAACTGAGTTTGTCCTGATCGGCCTACTTGCAGGCCTGTTTGCCGCAATATTGGCACAAAGCGCCAGTTTATTGGTGAGTTATTTTTGGCTCGATTCCGCGCCAAGACTAAATCTGCAACTATGGCTGGCCTCGATCGGTACCAGCGTGCTGTTGCTGCTCGCGATTGGCTGGCTAACGCAACGCACTCCCTTGCGTCAGACCCCTAAACAGCTGCTCCAACAACTGCAAGCCGATGCCTAAAAGCCGATGCCTAAAAGCCGATGCCTAAAAGCCGATGCCTAAAAGCCGATGCCTAAAAGCTGATGTTAGCAGGCCTGCTAGGTCTGCTAACCTTTCACTTTGAACCACAAACAACACGAAGGATTTTTAATGTTCCAACCGCTTTGTTTTAAGCGTGTTTGTGACTCTGTGTCTCTAGGGTGAATTGAAATAAACGCTTTAGAGCTTCTATATTTGCTAACGAGGCCGTCACCTCTTACGCAAGAGGCGTTTATTTCTGATGACCAAGTTGTACCTGTTCACCAGCGGTGTTTAATTTTTGTAGATATTGGCTTGCCTCAAGCAGTTGGCTGAATATTCAGTCGATTCAGATTAACGCCACTTATTTATCAATGCGTTACATCAAAATATCAACAGACCTTCATCCTCGCTTTTAGGACGGACTGAGAAATAAACGATACCCCGGGTTATCTTGCTCACACACAAACGGATAGTTCAGCCGCTGCAAATATGCCTCAAACTCCGCCTGCTGATTCGGCGGCACCTGCACCCCAACCAACACACGACCATAGGCCGCGCCATGGTTACGATAATGAAACAAGCTAATATTCCATTCTTCGCTCATTTGACTTAAAAAATTAAGCAGCGCCCCCGGACGCTCCGGAAATTCAAAGCGATACAAGGTTTCGTTTTCAATACCCTCAGCACGCCCGCCGACCATATAGCGCAAATGCAATTTCGCCATCTCGTTATCCGACATATCTTCTACCTGATAACCCGCCTGACGCAAACTCTCAATCAACTGCACCTGCTCAGCGCGCCCGCCATCGGTACGCACGCCGACAAACACCACCGCCTGCGACGCGTCGGCATAACGATAATTAAACTCGGTAATCGCCCGACGTGCGCCCAAATCTTCACAAAACTGCTTAAAGCTACCCGGTTTTTCCGCAATCGTCACCGCAAAAATCGCCTCACGCTTCTCACCTAACTCCGTGCGCTCGGCAATATGACGCAAGCGATCGAAATTCATATTCGCCCCGCTGACAATCGCGCCCATCTCCAAACCGGCGACCTCTTTTTGCGCCACCCATTTCTTCAAGCCCGCCACCGCCAACGCACCCGCCGGCTCAGCAATCGCGCGCGTATCTTCAAATACATCTTTAATCGCGGCACAAATTTCATCCGTGTTTACCGCCACCATCTCATCAACACAGCTTTGTGCAATACGAAACGGCAATTCACCCACCTGCGCCACGGCCACACCATCGGCAAATAAACCCACTTGCGGCAACACCACGCGCTCTCCGGCCTTCAACGCCTCGGTCATACATGCCGAGTCTTCCGGCTCGACCCCGACAATACGCGTTGTTGGCCAAACCTGTTTCAAAACGGCGGCGATACCGGCAATTAACCCCCCCCCGCCAACACACACAAATACCACATCCAACGGTTTAGGATGCTGGCGTAATATCTCCAACGCAATCGTGCCCTGTCCGGCAATCACATCTAAATCATCATATGGGTGAATATAAGTAAAATGATTCGCTTGCGCCAACGCAAAGGCGTGCTTCGAAGCCTCATCAAACGCATCACCAAACAACACCACCTCGCCACCTAAACGACGCACCGCGTTCACCTTAATCGGCGGCGTGGTTTGCGGCATCACAATGGTCGCCCGAATCCCCATTTTTGCCGCCGCCAACGCCACACCCTGCGCATGATTTCCGGCCGAAGCCGCAATCACACCGGCCTGCTTTTGCGCCTCAGTAAGTTTCACCATCCTCGCATAAGCACCGCGCAACTTAAACGAAAACACCGGTTGTAAATCTTCGCGCTTTAACCACACCTTGTTTTGAACCCGCTGCGACAACAACGGCGCCGCCTCCAAAGGCGACTCCACCGCCACATCATAAACAGGCACCGTCAACACACGTCTTAATACTTCCTCTGGCATAACATCACTCACCCTTAATTTAGTCAAACCATTATACCAGCGAAGCCGATAACACTAACCCCAAACCAACCAAACCTCAAAAAACCAAGAAACCAAGAAACTAGAAAGCCCCATATAATGACTGGACTATCAAAACCCAAAACCAGTTCAACCCAAATCAAGGCTAAATTAATGCACACGATCGCATGAGCGCGACATCGAAAAAACCCGCACAAGGCGGGTTAATTAAGAGGGTTGGTTGTTATTTTTAAGCGTGAACCGGGGCGCCCTTGTTATCAGCGGCAAAATAACCATCATGCACCAAATTAACAGTAATCTCCAAATTCACTTTTTTAAACAACCGAGGTTTTAAGTGATTAAAACCTATTTGAACGCAAAAATAGTAATCTAAGCGAAGTAACAAGGCTTTGAAACAAACAACGTAAAACCGTTATTTTTCATTTATTTAGGGCATAAAAAAAGCCCGAACTAAGTCGGGCTTTTTTAAGAAAAATGGCGGTGGAACAGGGATTCGAACAC
>JAVETW010000090.1:0-7084 GCA_034005865.1 Thiomicrospira sp.
TGCTCGAGTTGGCTAAAAAAGTTATGTTGTTTCCAGTGGCGTTGACCTTCGGCTGAAAGATGTTGCAGTTGACAGCCGCCACATTGACCGAAATAGGTGCAAAATGGTGTGGTGCGTTGTGGGCTGGTTTGGTGGAATTGGACTACGCGAGCTTGAGCATACTGCGGATGATCTTGCCGAATGGCAATATCAACGATTTCATCGGGTAAAGCATTTTCAACGAACACCGCCTTGCCGTTGATACGTCCAACGCCTTGGCCTTCATGCGTTAATCCGTCAATATGAACCTGTTGATAGGTGCCGTTTAGGGTCGAGAGCTTGATTTTTGGTGAGCCGGTTTGGCGCTTAGGCAATTTAATCATAATGAGGGTGTCTTGGTGTGCATTAAAGAAGGTGTGTTGAACGAGAAGAAAGCAGAATAATAGCTTGAGGTAAATTTGGTCGGGACAGTAGGATTTGAACCTACGACCCCCGCCACCCCATGACGGTGCTCTACCAGGCTGAGCCATGCCCCGAACGCCCGCAAATTATAGCGGTTTTTTGGGCTTTAGCAAGCGTTATTTTTTTGACATTATGAGTGTTGCGATAATTAAAATCACAAGCGTAATTGGCAGTAGCATGTTCATCATGGAAAAAGTTTCAGCAGTGCTAATAATGTCAAAAAATATGTCATGGCTCTTGTAAGCATGAAGTAAATTTAGATAGTCATTCCATACACTAATTATTGTAATTATTTGAACGAGGGCGATAATAAACAGTATATAGTTTCTTTTTTCATCAACACGGGAAGATTTCTGTTGATGTTCTCTTTGGATAAACTCTTTTAGAAAGCTAATAAATTGCTTTGTTTGTTTTAAATTCTGAGGAATAGACCACCTGTTCTCAATGTGGCGATATAAAAGATGATAGTCGCCTTCAATAGAGAGTTTAAACTCCTCGTTAAATAATAAAAACATTTCGCTAAAATTTATGATTTCATCTAGTTGATGAATGAGTTGTTTTGTGTTCTTTTCATGATGTAAGTTTTTTAAATTCAAATTTTTTAAGGATACGTTAAGTTTTTTTATAGAATACCACATATACTGAATATGAAACTGAAGTGGAATATAGCGATCTATTTTTTCTTCTTCATTGACTATAATTGTGTGGAATCTTCCACTAAAAAAATATGTGTTATAGTATTCGTTAGTTGTCTTGAATTTTATGGGTGATATTTCTTGTGGTAGTCTTTCTGAAATTGTATTTAGTTTAATAAAATGATCGCAAGTATCAATGCTTGAATTTTGGAATATTATATTTGTGATGTTGCCTGTGTTGGGTTGGATGGAAATATTGTTAATATTGGTTTTTAATAGTGTTGAAATTTGTGAAATAGATATGTTTTGTATATGGTTTACATATTCAGATATGGTTGAATCATTTTTTTCTTTTACAAAAGCATTTCGTATTATATTATAGGGAGTTGGTTGGTGATTGAATTCCAGTAGTGAGTGGTACTCAATTTCAGCTTCGTGGTATATAAAGAATGAAATAAAGCTTTGATCAAATAGAAGGTATGAGGTAACGTTTTTTATTCTTATATTTTTGCATGCAGGCTCAGTGTTGATAAAAGAACTGACTAGGTTTTCATTATCTTCAAACCTGTTAATACAGCTAATATTACTGTAAACGTCACTGGTTTTTTTAAAACAATCTAGCCATTCTAAGCATTCTAAGCATTCTTGCTTGATGGTTGCAATTTTTCGTCTATTCGCATATGTCGAAAATTGAATGTCATTTGATAGTTCAATGGGTTGTACGCAGAAAAATTTAGTTTTAATCATAAGTAACTTGCACCGTGACCTTTAATGTATTCTATATTCAAATCTTCCTTTCTGTAGTCAAGAAGAAGCTCGTCACCTTTTATAATGTTCTTAATGGCAATAACTCTTATAGGATTGTATTTTATTTCTAAGTTAGGATTTCTTGAATGATTTATATAGCTGTATTTTGTTCTAATGGGTCTGACAAGTAAGGTGTCTTTAGTTAAAGCATTCCATTCGTAGAAGAATTGATGAGCTTGGTCTTTCCCACTTATATTTTTTAAGTTTTTCTCTATTTCTTTTAATTCATTCCATTTTATGATTTGACCGTCAAGAAGTCCAATAACTTGCTCTTTTAGAATGTTTTCTGTGCTAAATAAACCCATTCCATGAATTTGACTTTTTTTAATTTCAGAGAAGTTGATGTTGTTAATGATATTTTCTATTGACTGTGTGATCATTTTATAATCCTTCTGGCACAATTGCTATTTTATGAGGTTTGTATTCAAGAGATTATAAAGTGCGTCGTGTATATTTGCATGACAAAAACTAAAACCGGCTTGTATTAAGCGTTCGGGAATGACGGCTGAGCTGTGGGTTAGCACTTGTGCGCCTTCGCCGAACATGAGTTTTAATTGCCACTTTGGCATAGGAAGCCAAAAAGGACGATGGAGTGTCTGCGCCAGTGCGCGACCAAAATCAGCTTGGCTTAGTGGGTTCGGACTGGTGAGATTAAACGTACCGTTTAAGTGTGGGTTGGCCAATAAAAAACGATAAGCGTTGATTAAGTCTTCGATGTGAATCCACGAAAAACACTGTTTGCCTCCGGCAATCGGCCCGCCTAAACCGAGTTTGAACGCCGGGAGCATTTTCGCTAGTGCGCCGCCGTTTTTACCTAGTACCACACCAAAACGTAAAATGGTCGGCGAGGGTGTTAAGCTTAAGCTGGCTTGTTCCCACGCCTGGCCTAGCTCGCCTAAAAAACTGCTATCGACATCGGTGCAGGCTTCGGTGTGAGGTTGGTTACAGGTGTTTTGAGGATATAAGCCAATCGCCGAGGTGCAGAAAATACGTTGCGGCGGCTGATCGCATCGGCTTAGGGCACGTTGAACTTGTCCGGCGACATCAATTCGGCTACGCCAAAGTTCGCGTTTATAAGCGTCACTCCAGCGTTGGCCGATATTAGCGCCGTTAAGCATTATCAGTACCGATTGCTGGTTGAGTGCGTTGGTTAGCGCCGTATCGGATTCAAATAGCTTGCGTCCGTAACTGGTTACTTGGTGTCCCTCTTCGCGCAATGCGGCGCTAAGTGCGCGTCCGACAAAGCCGGTTCCCCCTAGAATCACAATATCCATTACGCTGCTCCTGTTGTTTTACGCTAAATGCAGGCTAAGCATAACGCGCTTTATTTGATATTGGAATGTGTAAAATCAGGGTGGCGAAAATATAAGCTAGGGGATTGAGTTTTGTTGAGGTTGAAGCGTGTTTAGGGCTTAATGTCGTTGATGGAACTAGGCAATCAAAATCCGTTTTTAATCTTAATCCAGCCAGTTTTGTAAGCGTAAACCGTCCACGTGCTCAAACTCTTTTATGTTATTAGTGACTAAAATCGTTCCAAGACTTCTTGCATGTCCGGCTATGTGAAGATCGTTCACCCCAATGGGTGTTCCTAAGCGTTCTAATTGTGCCCGTATCTCCCCGTAATGGGCAGCTGCTTGCTGGTCATAGTCAAGAATGTCTAATCGACTGCAAAAATCCTCGACTGCTTTTAAGTTTTTGCTTATTTGCTGGCTTTTCTCTACACCGTGAAATAGTTCTGAAAGGGTGATAGATGAAATCGCTAAATGCCCTGCCGCTTCATTAAATTTCGCCAGCACTTCAACAGGACGGCGCTTGATGACATAAATGCAGATATTGGTGTCAAGTAGATACTTAATCATCAAAAGACTCTCTGGCGGTTTCAGTTTGTTCAGCACGTTCGTTTAAAAAGTCGTCACTCACTGATGTTGTCGGAGATAAGAAAAAACTATCCCACGTATTTTCTACCGGGGTGATAATGCGCTCTTTTCCTTGCACTCTAACAAATACCTTTTTGACTGACGATTCAAATCGTACGGCGACAGGTAAGCGCACTGCTTGAGATTTATTGTTTTCAAAAATCGTTGCTTTAATCATTTGCGGCTCCTTATGTATATATGTTTAGTATATAGAGTGTTTTCTTGAAGTTCTACTATGATGTTTTTTTGCATTCGACAAACAACTGATTTGCACTAGGGTCAGCGTTGCGTATTTAGTCGCTTGGCTTTGATCTGAATGTTATTGAGCATGAGGGGTCTGAAAATGTGGCACAAACTCAATAGGGCTTTTATGGTTTTTTATGGATTTAGATGGGAGCGATAGAAATAAAAAAGCCCGATTTCTCGGGCTTTTTGTGGGTTTTTTACCCGGTTGTGGTGGAGCTGGGCGGAGTCGAACCGCCGTCCGAAAAGCCTCCATCCAAGAATCTACATGTTTATTTAGTCTATTAATTTAATCTTGACGCTTCCCGACTAGCAGGGAACACGTAAGACGAGTTTGTCTGGTTTAACAATGACCTACCCAAACACGCGGTCAATGCGATTCCGTGTGAGATGATACGGCGTCAGGCGCCACGAACAACTGCCCTGAGCCGCACCAGCGGGCTTAAGCCGCTAGAGCGTAGTTATCGTCGTTTGCAACTATAACAATTTGAACTAAGATTTACGTGCATCATTCAGGCACGACATGCCTCTCAAACTTCGTACTCCCCGTCGAAACCAATGCAGCCCCTTTATTTGGTGAGTTTGCTAATTATAGAGGTTTATTTTTGCTTTTAAAGACTTAGGCGGAATTTAATTCGCTTCAACCAGTTCTAGGGCACGATAAACCTGCATGGGTGTGGTCAAAAAGTAGTCTACTTGTTCGCTTAGTTTGTGCAGATTTGCGCTGTCGTCGAGTAGGGGTTGGCCTTGGTCGTACAGGTTGATGCCACGTTGTTTGAGCAGTCCCCAGCTAAAACGGGCAATGTCTTGCGAGGTCTGATGACCAAATTGCAGGGCGAGTAGAAACAGCATTTCGTAGCCTTGAATCAGAATACCGCCGCCAGTAACGGGGCTGGCGAGAAATTGGATTTCATCGTTAGCGCGGGCTTTTTGGAGCAGGTGTTGATTCAGGCGATGCGTTTTTTCGCGCGCTTGATTTATGTGTTCGTCGTTTTGTGCAAGGTGAAGCGCGCCTTTACCGCAAAGTATCGATACGGCTTGTAGCAGTTTATCTAGGCCGATTTGGTGGCTTTGCATGGCTTGAGCAAGTTGTTGTAAGCTTTTGATTTGGTAATCGGCAAAGAAGTCGAGTATCGGGGTATAGGTCGCGGCTTTGAGCTGGAGCTGGCCGAGCGCACCTTGAACATCCAAGCTGATTTCGTCGCGCGGCTGGGTCAGAATAAATCGCAAGGCCATGAGTTGTTCCATTTGTTCGAACGGATCGAGACGTTGCGCGCCTTTTACCCAATAATCTTTACGGAATTGTTGATTCACACACAGATCGCGCAGGGTTTCACGAAATCCGGCATGGGTTTGTTGGTTTAAAAGTTGGCTTTGACTTTCTTGCAGGTTAAGAACGTCGATATTATCCAGCGGATAGGCTGAGCATACGTAATCAAGTTTTGCCGGCTCAAGCCATTGCGCCATTTGTGAAAACGGCATGGGTTGCCAGTCCGCACTAAAATATTCGTGGGCGAGATAGTTGGGGTGTTGTTGTTTAACCATGTCAAATAAACTGCGCACTTGCGGGTTTGCTTGTAGATAAGCCGGTTGGCAGTCGAGTAAGCTTTGTGTAAAGCCCAGTGCATGTTGGATGCGCTCGGCCGTTTCTTGACCCGGCGCGCCGAGTAGGCGGGCATGTTCGTTTAGCAGGTGACGAATCGGCATCATGTTGGCCCAACCGGCTTGGGTGTTGTAGCTGATGTACAGAACGCCGCCGACATTGAGTTTGCGTTCGATAAACTCGACTAACAGCCGACGGTTTTCGTCTGAAATCCATGTCCAGGTTCCGTGCAGACCGATAAAGTCGAAATTGGGCAAATCATCGCGTTGGGTAAATTCGGCAAAGGATTGATCAAATAAGCAGGCCTGGTTATCGCTTATTTGCGCCAGTTGCTGAGCAAATCCGGCTTGGCTGGGGCTGAAGTCGGTGCCGAACCAGTGCGATGAGCCGGCGGCCGCATGGATATTGACGCTCAATCCTTGACCAAAGCCGAGTTCGCAGGCCTGCTGAATCTGGGGGGGCTGAATGCCTGCATCTAATAATGCCAGTTTTAAGTTGAGGGGATTGAGTTCGTTAAAGTAGCCATAGGTGTAGCCGACATCGGCTGCATAACCTGCCGTCCAGTTTGACATGGGTATCCTTTGTTTTGTATTGGTGTTGGGGGTATTTTATGAGCCTTTTAGTGAAAGCTCAAAGGTTTGTGTACTTTAGAGGATACGGCCGCTGGTTGTAAGGGGGAGTGTGGATATTTTAAGGCTGAGCCCAAGTATAACGTACAGACTGGCTGCAAGCAGAATGAGGGTGATAATAATAAACAGCTTGTTATTCATTGGGGTGTTGGCCGTGTCGTTTTGTGTCTGCTTAGTTGGTTGTTGTGCTTAGCATAGCGAGGTTTTACGCAGAGTACACTAGCATTAAATGCAATATTTTTTGTAGGGTCATTGGTGAAATTAATGGCTTTTAATAGGGTTAATTTGAACTTTATGTCCATTGGGTTCCACTAGTTCGCTTTGTATAAAATTTTAACACACGTATAAATTTTATAATAGCTTGGTGTTTAGAAAAGTCTGTGACCTTTTTATGACGGCGTTGGTGAATTGCAACCCGTTTTAAGTCGCCGCCGGTGATAGCTGGCTCACAGGCGGTTTGCCGGTCTGCTTAGTTTTCAAGTTGTGCTTCAAGTGTTTCCCAGCGTTCAAAGGCGTGTTCAAGTTGTTGTTCTTTTTCGTTAAGTTGTTGCAAAGTGGCTTGGACTTGATCCGCCGGTTGTTGGTAAAAGTCGCTGGCGGCTATGCGTTGGTGCAGGTGTTCCAGTGCTTGTTCGAGGGTTTCGATTAAGGTGGGCAGTTGATCATATTCGCGCTGATCTTTATAGCTGAGTTTTTTGCTTGGTTTTTTCGTTGGTGTGTCCTTTGGGGCTGATGTTGGTGTGGAGTCGGTTTTGTTGGCTTGGGGGATTGGCCGTTGGCGTAGCCAGTCGTCGTAGCCGAGATCGGAAG
>JAVETW010000028.1:0-30130 GCA_034005865.1 Thiomicrospira sp.
CGACATCCGCGCCGACAAGGCGGCGGCCTTGCGGGTTAAAACGATTGATATATAACTCTTGGCTGTCCGGCGAACGGAAACCTTGCGCATAACGTAAGCGTAAATTGGCCAGCGGATTAAATTGATACACTGTGCCAAGATTAAACGTGGTGGCGCTGTCGTTGGCTTGGCTATCATCAAAGCGTAAGCCGTAAATCAGCGCGAGGGGCGCGCTGATTTGCCATTCATGTTGTGCGTAAAGCGAGCGATTGGAGAGGGTTTTGGTGGTCATGCGCCCCGTCGCATCGAAAAAAGCGGCATCACGTTTATCTTCAAAATACTCTGCTCCGGCCAGTACGCGGTGCTGTGCATGAGGTTGCCAGGTGGCATTAAATTGATGCTGTTGCGTATCGACCAGGCCGTCACCGGTAAGTTGTGCCGAGGCTTTTTGTGTTGCATAGCCTAATGCTTGCCAGTTTAACGCCGTCACGTCATCGGTTTTTTTGTAATGGTACAGACTGGTTTGCCAATCGAGTTTAACACTTTCCAGCACTTGCCAATCCGCGCCCACGCCCCAGCCTAAACGCTGATTATCCAGCGTTTGTTGATAGGGAACATTCGCGACCGGCAAATTAGATTGGCCGGTGCGCGTGTAGTTTGATGTGTAGCCGTCGGCGATACCGCGTAAATCGCGCTTTTCGTTCATCCAACTAATATCCGCGCGAAGATTGAATGTATCAGTGAACGCATGATTAAGTTTTAAACCGAGGTTAAGCACGTCGGATGGATCGCGCAAGGTGGTATCGACTTGATATTCATCCGCTAAACGTTGTGCGATGGGAATCGTGCCCGCGCCGCCTTGAACATGATTGGTTGCTGGGTTAATTCGAATCGCCGATTGTGATGGCGCGCTTTGGCCGGGTTGACCGCCGCCACGTGGTACAAGCGTTGATGCGGTTTGTTTTTCATAGTATTCCTGAGTTTTTTGCGCACTAAACCACGCGCTGATGCCGGTTTTATCGATTTTTCCGCGTACATCGCCATCAATTTGCGTTTGACTGCCACGACCTTGATAACTGGTTCCGCTACTCACCGAAACGCTGCCTTCCCATTCGTCTTGCGCCTGTTTTGTAATGATATTTAATCACCCCACCAAGCGCATCTGAGCCGTATAACGCCCCCATTGGCCCTTTTACGATTTCAATACGTTCGATACTGGCGGCAGGGATGCGTTTGGCATCATAGTTTTTAGTAAACTCCGTGCCGATTCGACGACCGTCAATTAATAATAACGTGCCCTTTGAACCCACGCCGCGAATCGACATACTGCGTTGATCAGGGTTCATAAACACCGCGCCTGTTTTCTCTAACACATCGCCCAGGGTGAGCGCATTTAATTCACGAATGCTGGCTTCATTAATCACCTCAACTGATACCGGCGATTGTGTGAGTGCGCGTTCGGTTTTGGTGACGGAGGTGACGCTAATCGGTTCAAGTTGATCGGCAAATACGGGTGTTTGAATTAGCAGGCCTGCTAAAACGACATTCATTGGTTTAAGTTTCATTCAGTCTGTCCTTGTCGATTTTGTCACGCTGGCGGCGGCTGGCGAGTGACGCTAGTTATGAAATAAGAATGTTTATTATTATCGTCATATTTTTTAACCTTTCAATAGATATATAAGAAATTAATTAATAATTAATATCATTTATGTTTGACTATAAATGGCACTTGTGGGCAGCTCGATTCATCGTCATGGAGGAGTGTAATAACAATCACATTGCCATCGCGTCAGCTAAATGCGTTATAGGAAAAACGGCGGCAAGTCGCGATGTCCAAGAAATAAAACGCGTATTTGGGTTAGCAAAACGCATTGATTGTTATGGATAACGCGGTTTATCAAGCATAACAAAGGGATATAACCGCGTAAAAATAGAGGTTGTAATTTGATTTTACCCTGAATATGATTAATGGGTATATAAGACAAATTTATTAACTAGGTTTAGTTGCATTGACTGTGACTAAACCGCGATTAACACGGAGAAATACAATGATTAAACGTAGTCTATTAGTGTCAATGTTAGCGTTAAGCAGTCTCAGCGTAAGCGCACAAACGCCGTTGGATTTAGGTGAACACCTTACTTTGCGTACTTATACTGGCCAAGCCGCCGGTTTGAGTATCACCAATCAACTGAATATCAAAACCATGACATTGGTGCAAAACACCAGTTCAATTTGTACCGCGTTGGCCGCCGGTATTGGGGCAGAGGTGGTGGCGCATAACCGTGACAATAACGTATTGCGCACCTTGGCTTTAGAAACCCCGGAACAAGTGCGCGCAAACGCATCCACCTTGTTAGAAAAGCAAGCGGTCGGCTTGGTGTTTGGTGGTCAAACGCCGCCTGAACAAAACTATGCGTTGGTTAAGGCGACTTTGACCGAGTTGGCAAAGGCAAACTATGAGGGTGCGATTTTTTATCATGTGGCGGTGTGGGCACCGAAAATGTTAGAAAAAGTCGCGGCGGAATCGGCGGAAGTGAAAGCCTATTTGGAAGCGAAAACCAATATGTATGCGCTGACGATTAACGCGGATCAAGGCAAAATGTTGATTCATCATGTCGGTTTAAAGCAAGGCCAGCAAGCTTCGTTACAGATTGTGCATGAAGCGCCAATGAACGCCAGTTGGTTAGATTTGTTTAAGCGTTCGTTAGTGAAACGTAACTAAGCCGTTTTGCCATCCCTCGGTTTGAGCCGGGGGTTAAGTCATCTTAAAGGAGGGCGAGTATGCCGACTTCGATTCGCTGGTTGCACCGATTTGCCTTATTTGACGGTATCGCTTTGTTAGCTTTAGTGCTGGTGGCTGTGCCGCTGAAATATGGTTTGGATTTTCCATATTTAGTGAAAATATTAGGCCCGACGCATGGCGTGTTGTTTATTTCGCTAAGTGTGACGTTAGTGTGGGTATTGATTAAAAAGCATATTGGATTGGGTTTAGCGGCGTTGTTGTTTTTTGGCGCGCTGATTCCAGGTGGCGCGTTTTTCGCCGATTACCAACTGCGCAAAAAGTTTCAAACAGCGGATTAAGGATGGGTTTTTGAACCACAAAGCCACGAAGCCACGACGTTTTTTACGTTTAAGTTATGGCATTTCGACGGTTGTTTTTGTTTTAAACCGTTTGGCGACGGCGGGCGAGGAGGTGGATATAACGCCCCATATCGCAGTAGGTCGGCATACGACAAAAACGATATTCCAATGCCATAAGTTCTTGTTGGTCACTTTTATTTAACACTTCAGTGGTTAAATAATCGTGAAATACGCGAATGCCGGTTTGGATTTCAATATCAAAGCCCCAATCCTCCAACCAAGCTTTTATTTCATGCGGATACTGCGGGTTGGGTGGGGTCAGTTTTTTGCCTTTGCCGATATAGCCATCGTCCAAAATATGTTGCCAGCGCCATTCACCTTTGAGCACATTGGTATAGACCAGCGTATTTCGATTGTAAAACAACAGCGATAAATAGCCGCCCGGTTTTACCTTATCCGCTACCTGTTGCAGGCTTGTTTTAGGTTGGGCTAACCATTCTAAAACCGCATGAAACAACACCAAATCAAAGTTGTCTAATTCAGTTGCTAGGGTTTGTGCTGCACCGTGCAAAAAACGTCCGCTTAATCCGGCTTGTTCAAAGCTCTGTTGCGCACGAGCGAGCATTTTTTTCGACAGGTCGCAGAGTGTGAGCTGGTGTCCGGCGCGGGCGAAGTCCTGGCTGAGTTGCGCAAAACCACAGCCTGCATCCCAAATCGCCAACGGCGATTGCGTCGGCTGACTATAGCGCACCAAATCCTGTTTAAGCAGGCTAAGGCGCAATTCACCTTTTAGCGTACTGTAAACGATTTGTTCAAACTTATCGATGAGCGTATCGAAATTACGATCTTTTTGCACTTGGCTCATGCTGGCCTTATTGTCCGTTTGCCGAATCAAGGGTTTTTTTCACCGAATCGCTGCCTTGAGTGACCCAGTCGCCCGCTTCGGACAGTTTGAATATGAGGTTTTGCAGATGTTCAATGCCATTGTGCGCTAATTCACGCATTGCAAACCAGTCGAACATAATCGCTAGGGCTAAAAATGCCAAAAGCAATAACAGCAGAAAAAAACGAGCAATCATATTGCGCTCCTTAGCGTTAAATTAAAGTCCGAACAGGGTTTTCTGTTGTACTTTTTGGATTTTGTTTTGTCCGGCCCAAACCTGTATATTGGTTTTTAAATCAATCAAGACAAGGTCGGTTTGATAAAAAGTGACGCGCTTATCGTCAAGTTGATCGACAAGGGAGTTGATCGTGCCGGAGAGGGCAAAATCCGCGCCAATTTCTTCACCAAAGGGTTTGACGGTATCAGTACGCGCATTCGCCGCTTGTTCACTGCGTTCTTCGCGCAGGTCTTGACGTTGGCCGCCGTGGGCAACAAAGTCGATACGGCCGGAGCGAATGGCGGCTAGTCTTAAATCGTTGACAAAGGTTTCCACCGGAATTTGTTCCGCCGATTTATTGTAGATGTTTTGCACAATCACGACCGGTCGGGTTTTACCGGTTTCGCGTTGAAAACGTTCAACCCACGGAAAGCTCAGCATATCGCCAATCATAGAGTCGGCGACTTGTTTTGAATCCATCGCGTTCCAACGGTCGGTAAGGGCAAATTCTTGTTGCGCATCGACACGCTCGACTTTTATGGTTTTAGTACAGCCCAGCGCAAAGACGCTACCGGCAATAAGCGCATATAAAGGAAGACGGGTTCGTTTCATGGTGTCACTCCAGCATTAAGTGATTTAAGCGGTTGTAAAGGTGTTTGACGTTGTAAAATCAAAATCTGGCCAGGTTGTATGTTCAAATTTTCGCTTTGTCCGGCAATAGTAAGCTGTATTGTGCCCGGCTCAACAGTGATGCGATTGAGTGAAATGGTTGCGGGCAGTGTCAGCCAATTTCGCGTTTCCGCGCGCTCGCTTGCCGATATAGCGATATCGCCTATGACTTGTAGCGCACCCTGATTGCGCGTAACCGATTGTAGCGCCATGCGTTTAACAAATGCGCGAAGCAGGGCGCTATAAAAATCTTCGCTGGCGCCGACTAATTGAGATTGCACCGCTTGCATAGCGGGCGAATCAGCTAACCAGGCCTGCTGAATCGGCTGTCCGTTGAGGCTTACGCTTGCCGGTTGTGGGCGGCGTAAATCAAACAAATTATAATATGGAATGGTCACTCGCAACGGAGTTTCTGCCGCCTTGTCTAAACCAAGTTGTTGTACTTCATGCCAAATTGGGTCAAGGTAAAGGGTTTTGGAAAACGGTGTGCGTACCAATCCGCGTAACTGGTCTTGATAAATATTTAGCCCTAAGCGCAACCAGCCTTTATCGCTGTACATAAGGTAAAACCAAAGTTGTTGTGCTTGGGCATCTTGAAAACTGCCTAGCGGAAAGGGATACACCTCCATATTGCGCGTGCGTTTATTGACCAACAAAATAGCGTTCATTTCTTTGCGCTTAGGCAGCCAACCTTGGTGTTGAATTAGGATAATTTGTGCTTGATTGGCTTGCGTTTGCGTTAAGCGTTGTTGCCATTGTTCGGGTAAATGTTGCGCCGCTAGGTGCGGCCATTCGGCTTGCCAGATGCCTTGTAATTTCATTATCCGTAAGGCATCGAACCAGGCTTGGTGTTGCATTTCAATATCCAAGCCGTATTGTTCGATATAGCCTTGTTGGTAGAGGGTGGCCGCTTGTTGATAGGCGACGCGCGCTTCATTGAGTTCACCGAGTTGTTCATATACTATGCCGGTTAGATAACGTAACCAAGCATTGTCGCGTTGTACAAAATCTTGCGGGTTGAACGCGTCGCCATTAAGCAAACGAAAGAGTGCCAACAGTTGCGCAAGGCTTGACTCTTGTGCATCTTGCTTGGTTTGGTAGTCGCCTTGGCGGCTTTGTAAATCGTTGAGTTGAATTTCGATTTGACGCACCATGACGCGGGCATCGTCTAACGCTTGCGCGTTTGGCGATTGATTGGCGATGGCCTCGTAGTTGAGCGCTTGAATATATTCAATATACAGCCGCTCAAAATCTTGCGCGCGATAGGCACGTTGGCGCGGGTTGCTCAAGAGCACCTTGGCTTCTTCGCTTAACGAACGCGTATAAAGTTGCTCATGGTGCTGTTTTGCTTGTTCTAAGATGGTGTTACTTGCCGCATAATCGCCTTGAAGATGTTTGAGCATACCTCGTTCAAGCAAGTACAACAAACGATCTTCGGGCGCGTTAAGGGCGTGTTGTAACTGCTGATCTGCCGCTTGCCATTGTTTCGCTTCGAGTTGTTGGAAAAACGCATCCGTTTGTAAGCCGTAGCTGGCGCAACCGGACAAGCCAAGGGCTGAAATTAGCAACAAGCCACCTAAACTAGGCAAGCGTTGCAAGGGATAAGCGCAAAAATAGCGTAAAAAAGACATACAATTTGTTTCCAAAGTAAGCGCGTATTCTATCAAGCCCGCGGAGATATAAACATAGCCCCTCACATTCCCGAGTGCAAGACTTAGCCTAGCCAAATTCGCCTGCGCTATGGGGAAGATGACAGGGGTTTACCATGATTTGATGTTCACCTCTTGATCTGACAGTCAGTTTGGTGTTTCTACAAACGACGCAGATTAATCGAGGTGCGCTGTTATTGGCATTGGTTCGTGCAACGAATCGCCTACCATTTCGCGTTGTGAAAAGGATTGATATGGATGCTTTTTTATCGTTTAAACAACAACTACAACGAGCGCATCATCGTCAGCTGATGGTGTTGTGCGGTGAAACGCCGTGGCAGCTGGCTTGCTTACAGAAATATGCTACGGAAGGCGGAATTTGGTTGGGGCAGAGCAGTCCGTTGGCCGAATTTGTTTCACGTGAAACGACAACCTTGCGCCATTATTTAGGCCAAGAGGTGAGCCATGCGGTGTTGAGCGCCGAGCAAGGTATTGATGCCCAAGCCTTGGCGTTGGTGAGCGGCATGGTGCGTGGCGGTGGTTTGGTGTGGATTTTGTTGCCGCCGGCAAACGCTTGGCTAGAAACGCCGAACCCGGCTAATCAACGTTTTATGAGCTACCCGTTAAATTATCAGCAGGCCTGGTATGGTTTTAATCGTTTTTTATGGGACGTGTTACAACAACACGCCTGCTGGTGGCAGCAAAATCAAGCGCCGATTTTGCGCACAATCGGGGCAGACGCATCGCCTGTACAACAACTGAGCGATGAACAACAACAGGGGTTAAGGGCCATTTTGGCGTTGGTGGCAAGCACGCAGCCGCGTCCACTATTGATTGATGCCAAGCGTGGACGCGGTAAATCAACGCTGCTTGGCGAGGCTGTGTATCAGATGATGCAACAAGGCCAAACCGATATTATCGTTAGTGCGATGCGCCGTGATCAGTGTGAACGGTTGTTTGCGCGTTTGTTTGCACGTTTGGGCGATTGCGCGCTGGCAGATGGGGTGCGCTTTGTTGCGCCGGATGCGCTTTTAGCTAAGCCGCATTCGGCAAGTATCGTGCTAGTTGATGAAGCGGCGCATTGGCCGATAGCGATGTTATCGTGTTTACTCAAGCAGTATCCGCGTGTGGTGTTAGCGACTACGTTGCAGGGATACGAGGGCAGTGCGCGCGGATTTGATTTGAAACTAATGCCGCAACTTAACCAGCAGTTCGCCGGTTGGCAACGCGTTCGGCTAACACAGCCAATGCGCTGGCACGCCAGCGATCCGCTGGAAGCACTGAGTGAACAGTTAATGGGCGAGCATTATGTGCTGGCTGATTTGACGCTCGAGGCCACTCAAAATCAGCCGATTCGCTATATCGCTACAGATTTTCAACAGCTCAGCTGCGCGGATTTTGCTCAGGTTTGGGCGCTATTGCGCGAGGCGCATTATCAAACAACCCCCGGCGATGTTCAGCAATGGTTAAGCGCACCGGATCTAAACTTAATGTTGGCGAAACAAGGCGATCAGGTTATTGGGGTATTGTTGGCCCTAGCCGAAGGCGAGTTGCCGACACTGGAGAGGTCACGACGGGTAAAAGGTCATCTTGTGCCGCAACGCCTGCGCCAAGTCAGTGGCGAAAATGCTCTGCTATCTGCCCGATGGCAACGCATTATGCGATTAGCGATTCATCCGCAGCGGCGTCGATGCGGGATAGGTCAAGCGCTAACGCGCGCTTGGTTAGCCCAGCAAAACAGCGATTGGGTCTGTGTCAGCTACGGTCTGACGAAACCCTTGCTCGCGTTTTGGCAGCGGCTGGGTTTTCATAGTGTGCATTTGGGCGCAAAGCACGACAAAGCCAGCGGTTGCTATAACTTGATTATGGTGCAAAGCGAACGTCAGCGAGCCACTTGTGACTACCTACGCCAACGTCATGGCGAGCAACTGATTCATCAACTACTCGATAGCGCACGCGATATTGACGCTGATCTTGCTTTTGCGTTGTTAGCAGAAGTAGCGCGCTCTTTAACCGCCGAGCAACGCCAATGCCTACATGATTATAGCCATAACCTAGTTGCTTACGAAGCCGTGCTTGCCGAACTTTGGTATTGGGCTTTAGCCCAAGCTAGCGACATAAACCGGCTTGACGCTGGCCTACAACAACTTATCTACGCTAAACTAATTCAAAAAAAACCTTGGTCGAGTTTGTCGCAAGGGCGCAAACCCTTCGAACAGCAACTCAAAATGCTGATACAAGGTTATTTAGAAAATACGCCATAAATTAGCAGGCCTGCTAAGTTTGAAAGTGGTAATAAATGAGTTGAGTCTAATATCAGGTTTGTAAAGCGTCAGATTAAACAGTCGGACGCTTTATTGTATTTAAGTCGTTTAGAAGATGCCTGAGGTAGATCGGATTAAACCATCAATTAGTACAGGTTGTGCCTCTTCAAATTCAAGATTCATTTTGTTTGCAACAGTTACAATTCTTGTTCGGTAAGTTATCCAATTTGAATTTTCGTCATGAATAATTTGGTTAGTGTTTGCGCTCATTCCAGAGGTAGAGTTGGCATTAACGGTTGTTGTTACTTTTTGACCTTTTTTTGCTTTTTGTTGAATTTGTATGTCAGTTACTACATTTATATAAACATCCTTAACTAAAGCGTTTGCCACCGTACCAATTGCTGCGCCGAGTAAAGCCCCACCTAACGCTCCTCTTCCGGAGTTACTTGCAAATCCTCCTACGGCTGCTCCAGCAAGCGCGCCACCATATCCAGCCTCTAGTGCTCCATAAGCTTCTTCTTTGTTTGCTTTAGCAACAGACAAAATATTTGACTGTAACATGAAGTTGGCTTTCTCTGGATCATCGACCACTACATAACCTTTTGAGGTTAAAGCCGCACTTATTCTGTTGGTTACATCTTGGTTATTAATATCTCTATCAGATGTATTACGGATTTGAATGAATATAGTTTTATCTTTTGGACTTACTGGCTGTAAAAATATGGTATCGGACATTTTGCTTTGAACATCTAGGCTACGCTTTTCAATCATAGTCGTCGTGGTTGAGCAACCAGAAAGCCAGACAGCTATATTAATCAATGCAAAAATTATAAAAATTGATTTAACTGTTGGAAGTTGGAAGTTGGAAGTTGGAAGTTGGAAGTTGGAAGTTGGAAGTTGGAAGTGCCATAAACTTGTGTTCCTTGGATTATATGGAGAATGGGTTGTTATTAAGTGTTATCCACTTGATCGGAAAACATTCGAAATTTAAACTAATTTAAACTGATCGTCAAGTGACCCATTTAAACCAAAGATAAGTATTTTACATTTGTTATAAGTACACGGTTTTTAGTCAAGGTGTTCATTTTATACGTTTTTTGCTTATCCTTGAAAATGTTTTGAACGCCTAACTAGCTAAAGCATATCGCCCGTTTGAATGTTTAGTAAGAACATGGAATCTTTTGTGTATAAAGCCTTATCTGAACACTTGTTGGTGTTGCCAATCAAAGTTGGTGCGTTGCTAGAAATGATCAGAGGTTAATCGAGGTGACCTAATATTAGGGTTGAGTTATATCATTTTCTGGTTTAACATTCGTGATCCGTTATAGCCAAATGAACCTAACGGTTTAAAAGACCTAATTTTATGAAACAATTGATTGATCCATTTCAACGCAAAATTGACTACCTGCGCGTATCGGTGACCGATAAATGCAACTATCGTTGCGGTTATTGTATGCCCGAGCAGGGCGTGCACCCGGAAGGTCATCATGCGGAATATCTGTCGTTTGCCGAGCTAACCCGCATTATTAAAGCCTTCAGTGAACTGGGGGTGAAAAAAGTGCGCCTGACCGGCGGTGAGCCGTTGGTGCGAAAAGGGTTGGCCGGTTTTGCGGCTGATCTTAAAGCCTTGCCGGATATTGAAGACATTGCGCTTTCGACCAATGCACATTATTTGGATCGCGAAGCAGCGGCGTTGGCAGCGAGCGTTAATCGCGTCAATATTTCGATTGATTCACTTAACGCCAATAAATTTCATCACATTACCCGCGGCGGCGATTTGGTAAAAGTCATGGCCGGCATTGATGCCGCTTTGGCGCAGGGCATGAAGCCGGTGAAGCTCAATATGGTGGTGATGAAAGGTACCAATGACGACGAAATCGAGGCAATGGTGGATTTTGGCATTCAAAAAGGCGTAGAAGTCCGCTTTATCGAAACCATGCCGATTGGCCCGGCGGGCGTCAGCATGATGGATCAACATTATGCGGCGGATAAAATTTTAAAACGGATTCGTAACCATGTCGGTACAGATTTGATTCCGTCCAGCGGGCGTTCACACGATGGCCCGGCGCGGAATTATGTGATTGCCGGTACCGATACACGTATCGGTGTGATTTCAGCCGTGTCACAACATTTTTGCGAAACCTGTAATCGCGTTCGCCTGACCGCACGCGGCTTTTTAGCCTTGTGTTTGGGGCAAGAAGACGGTGTGGATTTACGCGCGCCGCTCCGAGCGGGCGTGACGGACGAAGAATTAAAACAACTGATTGTGGCGGCGATTGCGAAAAAACCGGAACGTCATTTCTTTAACGAAAACGTCCACAATATCGAGTTTAGACAAATGGTGTCACTCGGCGGTTAATGATTGTTAAACCACAGAGACACGAAGGCACGAAGGCTGTTGGTTTCTCGTTCCCACGCTCCTGCGTGGGAACGCCTACTTGGCTGCAAATGTTGACATTGCTTCAGCCAAATTTCAGTCTGCGTTCCCACTGAGGACAGTGGGAACGAGCAAAGAGGCGGAGCTGGAGCTGGCAAGGTTGCGTGCTTAGTCCTTCAAATACTTCGTGCCTTCGTGTCTCTGTGGTAAATAAAAAAGGAAAACACTATGGTTAATGTTTTATATTTTGCCAGTTTGCGTGAAACTTTTGGCCAAGCACAAGAGCAGTTGCCGGCGCAGTTTCGTACCGTCGGTGAGCTAATTCATAACTTGGCGGAACGCGGCGAACACTGGCGTGAAACCTTGTTGGAAAACACGTCGATTCAAGTGGCGGTTAACCACGATATTGCGCATCGTGATACCGAACTTAAAGCCGGTGACGAAGTGGCGTTTTTCCCGCCGGTTACCGGGGGTTAAACGGCATGAGTCATGAGGTGATGAACAACCCGTTTGTACGGGTGCAACTTGAGGATTTCGATTTATCCACCGAGGTCAAATGGTTGCGTGAAAACCATGCCGATGTTGGCGCGGTCGTGGCGTTTGTCGGCACGGTACGCGACATTAACGAAGGCGACGATGTACAGCAATTAGAGCTGGAGCATTATCCGGGCATGACTGAAAAAGCGTTGGAAAACATTCGGCAACAAGCGCATCAGCGTTGGCATTTAGAGTCGAGTTTAATTATTCATCGTATCGGCAAAATGCAACCGAAAGACCAAATTGTATTGGTGGCGGTCGCCAGCCGTCACCGTGAAAATGCCTTTCACGCCAGCCACTTTATTATGGATTATCTTAAAACCAATGCGCCGTTTTGGAAAAAAGAATGGACACCGGACGGCGAGCGCTGGGTGGATGCCCGTCTAAGCGACGAACAAGCAATGCAACGTTGGTTGAGTTAGTGATGAAACCATCCTCATCTTCAGATTCTTTTATTAATAATCGGCTTAAAAAATTTGAAAAACGGATTGTGAAACATTTTGCGTTAATGCTTATCGTATTCGTTTTAATGATTTATGCACTCATATAAAACTTCGTGCCCTTCGTGTTCTTCGTGGTAAATAAAACAGAGAAAAAGCAATGAAAACCGTTAATGAAGCGATTGACTATTTAGTTTCTCAGGCCAAGCCGACAACACAAACCGAGACCCTCCCGCTGGCGCAGTGCTTGGGGCGGGTATTGGCGCAAGCGGTGGTGTCGCCGGTGAATGTGCCGCCGCATGATAATTCGATGATGGATGGTTATGCTATTCGTAGCGCAGATGTGCAACCAGGCCTGGTTCTGCCGATTAGTCAACGTATTCCGGCCGGCACACAACCCAAGCCATTACAGGCGACGACCGCCGCACGTATTTTTACCGGCGCGCCGATTCCGCCAGATGCTGATGCGGTGGTCATGCAAGAAGAAGCCGAAATCGAAGAAAACGGCGTAAAGTTTAATAAAACCGTCAAAAGCGGCGAAAATGTACGTAAATGCGGTGAAGATATTGCATTAGGCGCAACCATTTTGCAGCCCGGGCAAAAGCTGCGACCGCAGGATTTAGCGCTGATTGCCTCGGTTGGCCAAGCCGAAATTGCGGTTTATAAAAAATTAACACTGGTCACCTTTACCACCGGTGATGAATTACTCACGCCGGGTCAAGCACCGCAAGCAGGCAAAATTTATAACTCCAATCACACCAATTTGATGGCGTTGGTGATGCAGCTGGGTTTTGACTGGATTGATATGGGGCAGGTTGAAGATACGCTTGAAGCCACGCAAGCCGCCTTAACAAAGGCCGCTGAATTGGGTGATGTTATTATCACCACCGGTGGCGTGTCGGTGGGCGAAGAAGACCATCTTAAACCGGCAGTCGAAAAATTGGGCAAGCTGGATATGTGGCAGGTGAAAATGAAGCCGGGTAAACCCTTGGCGTTTGGTGAGGTGTTAGGCAAAGCGTTTTTAGGTTTGCCGGGTAATCCGGTATCGGCGTTTACCACCTTTAATTTATTTGCACGACCATTTTTATTGACCCTGCAAGGGGTGTCGGATACGGCAGCGCAATCGGTTTGGGTACAGGCGGATTTTGACTGGCTAAAACCCGGTTTTCGCCGTGAATTCGTGCGTGCGCGCCTGCATAATGAAGCACACAAAACCTTGGCGCAGATATACCCGCATCAAGGATCGGGGGTTTTAACCTCAACCGTGTGGGCAGCAGGCCTGGTGGTCATCCCGGAAGACACGGCGATTCACCGCGGTGATTGGGTCGAATATGTTTCATTTAACGAATTTTAATTATTTACCACAGAGACACGAAGGCACGAAGGTTGTTTTGAGAAGAGCGAGAAGTGAAGTGTTTTGATGGCGCTTTCAGCTTGTCACTTTAAATAAACCCCTTTAAATTTTCGTGAACTTCGTGGTTGAAAAAAGGCGATTGGCACAGCCTTAGAGCATAGAAGCAAGGAATGTGCATTTAGCTTGTGGCTTTAAATGAATCTTTTTAAACCTTCGTGTTCTTCGTGAACTTCGTGGTTGAAAAAAACCGATCAGCACAGCCTTAGAGCATAGAAACAAACAATGTGCATTTAGCTTGTAGCTTTAGATTAATCTTTTTAAACCTTCGTGTCTTCGTGGCTCGGTGGTTTAAAACAAACAAGGAAACAACCCAATGGAACTCACGCATTTAGATGAAAAAGGCCAAGCGCGTATGGTCGATGTCAGCGATAAAGCGCATACCGAACGTGAAGCACGCGCGATGGCGGTGATTCATATGTTGCCGCAAACGTTGCAAATGATTAGCGAGGGTAAACATAAAAAAGGCGATGTACTCGCTACCGCTCGTATCGCGGGCATTATGGCCGCTAAACGCACGCCGGACTTAATCCCTATGTGTCACCCGCTGATGCTGACCTCGGTAAAAGTAGAATTAACCCCAAACTTCGATAATGCGAGTGTCGAAATTGTCGCCATTTGCAAACTGGTGGGTCAAACCGGCGTCGAAATGGAAGCCTTAACCGCCGCCACCGTCGCGGCTTTAACCCTTTACGATATGTGTAAAGCGGTGGATAAAGACATGGTGATTGATCAGGTGCAATTACTGGAAAAGAAAGGCGGTAAAAGCGGGCATTGGCTGCGCAGTTAAAGATAATAAAACAGTCACTTAATCCCATTTTGACAGGCTATAATGAAAAAACCTATTTAATGGGTTTTACGCATTGCGTGGGTCTGAATCTAAAAGGTTGTACTCGGCGTCAATCGCTATTATCCGTTCTCTAATTCGCTGTTAGGTGTTCAAAATACGGTGGCTTAGCCGCCGTATTGTACGCTCTCTACTCTTTAAATGAGGTGTTTATGCAACGTTTAGTGATTTTTTCAGTGGTCACGCTGGGTTTATCTGGTTGTTTTGGTGATTCATCGTCGGATGCGCCGCCCCCCGTAGCTTCGGTGTGTTCAATTCCATCGGTGTCGCCAAATAGTGTCGAGCCGTTTGAGTCGCAGCAGTGGGTGATTGAAAATACCGGTCAGGCGGCATTTTCCGAGCGCGGCGGAGTCCCTGGTTTTGATTTAAATGTACGCCCGGTGCATCAAATGGGGATTACCGGCAAGGGGGTAAACGTCGTAGTCGTTGATAAGTCGGTTGACCATACGCACGAAGATTTGTGCGGCAATTTTTTAACCCAAGGGTCGTTGAACTATTTATGCGCCGATCCAACGCAGCCCTGTGATGTGAATAATCCAATGTTAAGATTGCCAAATGGCGATAACGATTGGGCGGATCATGGCACTGCCGTGGCGGGGATTGTGGCGGCGCCCAGAAATGAAAAGGGCGTATTGGGAATTGCGTACAACGCGAAACTAATGAATTTTAATGCACTGGTAGGTCAGGAATATTTTCCATCGGAAGAGGTGTTTAATGCTGCGTTTGGTAATCCCGAATCCGCCAGCTTTATATTCCCGTACGCAGCGCGCTACGATGTGTCCGGCGCGGATATTTTGAACTTTAGTTTGGGAGGCGTTCCCGGTTATCCAAAAGCCTCCGCTAGCCCGGCCGAGCTGGGTGAGTTTTATGTTTCGGGCGATACGATAGATCGCTATTCTCTTGATTATCGTGAAGGTAAAGGCATTATTTATGTCAAATCGTCCGGTAATAATTTTAGTGATATTTATCGCGGTAATGGTCAGTTTTTAATTTGTCACGATAGACCGATCGCGTATATCCCGATGAAATATGGTGTGAGTTGCGCTTCAACCAACCTAGATAACGGCGAGCAAGGGCTATCGCCGATGATTGTAGTCGCCGCGGTGAATGCCGATGGGGTGAAGTCGAGCTATTCTTCTACCGGTTCGGCGGTGCTGATTTCGGGCTTGGGTGGTGAGTATGGTACCGATTCGCCAGCGGTGTTGTCTACCGATGTGCAATCGTGCCAGTTCGGTTATTCGACCGATCCGAGCCGGATTCCAGATAACCCAAACTGTGATTATGCGCATAACTTTAATGGTACGTCGGCGGCTGCGCCAACGATTACTGGGGTGATTGCGCTGATGTTGGAGGCGAATCCAAAGCTAACCGATCGCGATGTGCGCGAAATTTTGATTCAATCAGCGCGTAAGTTAGAGCCGGATTTTACGCCAAAAACTATGCAGCTAAACACGAATGGGCCCACCGTGACCATTCAGCATGGTTGGGTTAAAAATGCCGCTGGTTATGAGCATCATAACCAATACGGTTACGGTTTGCCGGATGCGCTAAAGGCCGTGAATTTGGCGAAAACCTGGAATACTGAAGCGCCGGAAAAAGGTAATCGTACGCAAGAATTGGTGCGCGGTGCGTTGATTGAAACGGCGGTGACCAAAACCACTGCCCATCCGGCGTATCGTCCGATTGCCGAATATAGCTTTGAAATCAATGCCGATAAGCTCGACCCTCATTTCAACGAGGTGTTTGATACGATTGAGTTAGTCCGTTTTACCGGCTCAATCGAAACCTGGGTGACCAATGATGGAGAACACTTTGGTAAGTTAGAAACCATGCCTAGTCATGTGTTATTGACGTTGATTTCGCCATCAGGCACGCCTTCGGTGATTAACGAGCCTTTAGGTCACGAGCAAGCGTTTCAAGGTTTTCACCAAGCGCGCATCGTCAGCAATGCGTTTTATGGCGAGCCGCTTAATGGTACTTGGAAAATCCAACTGACAACGATTTACAACGAGGATTTAATTGAGCAAGATGAGGCGATGATTAAACATCGTTTAACGGATTTCTATCTCGATTTTATGGGGCACTAATATGTTACGTTTAGCCATAATAGGGGCGATATTGATGGGTGTTAGTGGTTGTCACCAAGCGGTCAAGGCCGGACCGCTAACCTGCAGCGAAGCCGCCAGTAGCGCGGGGGCGACGGTTGAGTCGAATTTGTTTGGCGTGAAAACCGATCAACAAAACGAGACCCTGTTGCGTGATTTTGAAAAGGTGTGGCAAAGCGATTTTTGGCAGGTGTATCGTGCTAAAGGCTTTGCTTTTGAGCAATGCCAAATGAGCGTTATCGAAGGCGTACGCGCCTATCCGGTGGTGCTTTATAAAGGTTCGTATCAATTTTTATTGGGCAGCGTGGTGATTAAAGTCACCGATAACTTTGATACGCAACAACTGGTGAAGCTGGGTTATCCAGATAACAAACCGGATCGCCTCAATCGCATGACGTTATTGGTTGAAGGCGATTTAGATCAAGCGCTGGCCGATTTACAACGCTTGATTGGCGTGGAGTATGTTATCGCCAATATCACCAAACCCATCGCCGTGCGCTAACGTGCATTCAGCTGGCGCTTAACCGCAACTCGGTTCGGTTAAGCGTATTCATTTCACTACATTTTTTACTACTGGACGTGCGTCAACGTGTTGGAACCGATTTGGGTTTTAATGCTGTTTAACAGTTTTTGCGCACGCTCTGGGTCTAAATAAATCTCGCTGGAAGGGACATTTGTGCGCGATGAATTGGCTGACATCGTGCGTGCAGACGCAGTATTTTCGGTTGTGCTGTCATTTTGTACAATCGCTGCCCAGCCTTTGCCTTCGCAGGTTTGCATCAGCGCATCGGGCAACACGCCATCAATCAAGTAACGCGTAACAGCTAAATCGACACATTCGGTGCCATAAGGAAACAGGCCGTGCTGAAATTCATTGTTTACGGTAATAAAACGGGCATGGGTTAATTTAGAAAAGGCGGCTTTCGCACCCTCAATCGGGGTTAGCGGATCATATTCGCTATGTAACATTAGCAGGCCTGCTTGTGTCGTATTAGCGGCGTTAATATCCGGCTTGCTAACACTGGGGCCGCCCCAGTAAAGACAAGGTTGTTGCGCCACTTTATTACCACTGAACAAGAAGTCGCGCAGTTGCTGTTGGCCTAGGTTAGTCCAAAACAGCGGATCAGTCTGACTGGGCGTATCGTTGCAGGTGACCGCCGCGTTGGTTCCATCCCCAGCCTGTAGATAAATCGATGGAGGCGGACGGTTATAAAGTCGATCAATTAATCCGTTTGCAATTTTTTTTGCCTGATCATTGGTGTCGGCGTTGGGGAAAAACTCAGTCGTTTCGACCTGCTCACGCAGCAGATTTAACTCAATATCGGGGTTTTGCAACATCATCCGGTCTAATACTTGCGCGGTGCGCAAGCTATGCAGATTGGACAACGCAGCTTGGCTTCGGCCAATAACCGCGCCGATTTGGTCACTTAGGGCATCTTGCATTGCAATCGATAAATTTGGAAACACGTTTCGCACCGCATCAACCGTATCGCCAAGCAAAAAATCTTCGTGATGCTCGGCGGCAAAAGGCGCCCAATAGTCGTCAATCAGCCGCTGTCGCCCGGCGGCATTGCGAATCATCGCTTCGTCAAACGTAGTGGTAAAGTTCATATTACTGTCTAACAACATTCGCCCGGTATGCTGTGGAAAACGGCTGGCGTACCAACTGCCCAGCCAAGTGCCATAAGAGTAGCCGAAGTAGTTGAGCTGGTCGTCGCCGAGTAGTTGACGCAATAGATCCATATCGCGCACGGTGTTTTCAGTATTAATGTAGCGTGCCATCGGATTTTTTAAGCAGGTACGCGCAATAAGTTCGGCGTTATAAAGTAGGTTTTGTGTGTTTTGTTCGTTGTCGGTATGAGTCGATGTCGGCTTCCAGCGTTCGTTGCCACTACAGGTAAAATGTGTGCTAGAACCTGTGCCGCGTGGTGAAAAGCCAATAAGGTCAAAGCGGTCATTAAGCATTTTGAGTTGTTGTCCAATCGGATTGTCCGGGTTAGCACCTTGCCAAAGTTGACCAAATTTTGCACCAAAAGCCAAGCCATCACCGCCCGGGCCGCCCGGGTTAAAAAATAGACTCCCCATTCGTTGTGAAGGCGTAGCCGCGCGCGTGCGACTCACCGCAATCAGTAAGTCGGCTTTATTAATGTCGTTGTAATCCATGGGCACTGTCATCATCGCGCATTGCAAGCGCTCGCCCAATTCGTCAATCGCTTGTTGGGTTGTTTCGGGAGAATCAAACTGAATCGTATCGGCATTGCAGGCCTGCCAATTTAGCGTTTGTTGGCTATAGCGTGCCATGGGGTCGGGTTGTGCGCTCGAATCACTGCCCGAAAAACACCCTGAAAGCGTAAGGGGTACGAAAGCCAGCCATAAAATCCGTGTTTGCATTAGGGTTCCTTTATTAGATGCTTATACTTATCTAGTTATCTTAACGGTTAAGGAAGGGAGTCGTCGCGATAAATAAAGTGTTTTAACTTATTTTGTGATTGCTTCTTGAATTCAACTAATAATTGCAACACCCGCCCTTAAATTCCGAACCGTTTGAACAAGGGGGAACGTTTTTCCCCAACTATGTACCATTAATTAGTGCTATTGAATAGCGGATTACGATTAGCTCAATCCCCTAAATAGGGTGATGGAAAAGCGGGGAATAATTTGCAGGCTAAATTTGAAATGCGTACACTAGTGGTTTTTGTGGCGCCGCTGTTATTTAGCGCTAGGTTTATTTGAATGGCGCATCGCCCGAACCTATGTCGGGCGATGTGTTTTTGGGACGATATGGTCAGTCAATTTCGCGTTGCGCGTGTTTTTCAATCGATGATTGGGCTAAACCGAGCCTTGGCCAATTTGTTGGCACTGGCGTTGCTGGTGCTGATCGCTTGGCGCTTAGGGGCTTGGTTGAGTGCCGAGCTTCAGCCGTTATCCTTGCCGGCGATGCCTGAGTTGCAGGCCGCTAAACCTTCCCACAGCCTATCGAAACCGGCGTTGGCGTTGTTTGGTCAGCCCTCGTCAACGGCGCTAGCGCAAGCCACGCCCCCGCCTGATGAATCGGTTAGCGACACACGGTTAAAATTGACCTTGTTAGGGGTAATTGATTTGCCGCCGCAGTCGGTGGCGATTATTCAACAGGGCAATGAGGTCGAGGTGGTGGCCTTGGGCGAAACGATTAGCCAAGGCGTAAGCTTGTATCAGGTGGGGGCCGGCGAGGTGATTTTACTTAATCGCGGGCGGTTGGAGCGTTTAGCGATGGTGCAGGGTGCGCAGGCGTTGTTGAGTGAAAAGGCCACGTCCGCATCGTCCGATGGCGCGGTATTGCGCGAGTTGCGTCAGTCGTTGTTACAAAACCCGATGCGTATTAGCGAGTTGATTCATTTTGAGCCAAAGTATGAGCAAGGTCGATTGCTAGGGATTGCGATTGAGCCGCGCCAGCATCCGGCTTTGTTTCGTCGTTTGGGTTTTGAAAACGGGGATCTGATTGCGCAAATAAATGGTCTTTCATTACAAGATTTAGCGAAACAACCAGCGAGTTGGGCAAAGCTGATGCAGCAAACCCAGTTTGAATTGGTGCTGGTGCGCAATGGCTTGAGCGAAACCCTTTCGCTTGATTTAAATCAATTAACAGAGTAACGCATGATTTCATTTTTTTCCTTTCTTCTGGGCGAGCGCGTTTCGCATTTCGCCGTTTTCGGCTTAAGTCGTTCGACTTTATCGGTGTTAGGCTTGTCGATATTGTTATTACCAGGCCTGCTAAATGCGCAAACTTCGGTGGAGTTAAAGCAAAATTTTCGTGACGCCGAAATCGCCAGTGTGATTGAAGCGGTCGCAAAGGTGACGGGAAAAAACTTTATTATCGATCCGCGCGTGCGCGGTAAAGTGACGCTGATTGCGCCTGAGCCGATGTCGGCGCAAGCTTTATATCAAACGTTGCTCGCTATTTTAAATGTGCATGGTTTTGTAGCTGTGCCGAGTGGCGAGGTGATTAAAATTGTACCGGCGAATTTGGCGCGTGATCAGTTGCCTTATAGTCAAGCCCAGGATCGCGGCGAGGCTTGGGTGACAGAAGTGGTGCGTGTGGCGCACGTTGATGCGGCGAAGTTGGTGGCGATTTTGCGCCCGTTGGTGGCACGTGAGGGCCATTTGGTTTCGGCGGAAAGCGGGCATTTGATTGTGACCGATACGGTGGACGGCATTAAGCGCATTAAGGCGATTTTGCGCCAAGTAGATGTGCGCAGCGATGGCGAATATGAGGTGATTCAGGTGCGTAATGCACCGGCGGATGAGTTGGTGAAAACACTGAAATCAATTTTGCCAACAAATGCGGGTGCGTCGGGGGCGCGTATCTCATTTGATGAGCGTACCAATCGGATTATCTTGGCGGGTGAGGCCGCTTCGCGTTTGGCAGTGCGGGCGTTGATTGCTGAGTTGGATGTGGCGCTGCCGCAGGATGGGCGCGTGCAGGTAATTTATTTACGTTATGGTAAGGCGGCCGATTTGGTGCCGATTTTAGAGAAAATCGCTACTAATCGCTCGTTGTTGCAAAGCACTCAAGCGCAAGCTTCGCCTGCGCTTGAGGCGGCAGCCAAGGTGCCGGATTTACAGGATAAGCAGCTTGATGAGCGTATCAGTATTGTCGCGGATGAGCGGATGAATGCGTTGATTATCAGCGCGCCGCCGAATGTCTTAACCGGGTTAAAGGCCGTGATTAAGCAGCTCGATATTCGCCGAGCGCAGGTGTTGATTGAAGCGATTTTAGTGGAATTGACCCAGTCGAAGCAGGCGGAGTTGGGCGTAGATTGGGCGGTGAACGGTGCCAATGGTGTGGGGGTGATTAGCTTAAGTGGTGCGTTATCGGGCTTGGCGGGCAATGTGGGTAATACCGCAAAGCAAGTTGAATCTTTGGGCAAGGGGTTTATTACCGGCTTTGGCGAGGTGAATGCTAAAAATCAAGGCTGGGCGGCGCTGGTGAAGGCGTTGAGCGGCGATTCGTCGGCGAATATTTTGTCTACGCCGACGTTGCTGACGCTGGATAACGAGGAAGCCGAAATTATTGTCGGGCGTGAAGTGCCGTTTCAGACCGGCAGTTATGCGACGTCGGCCAATTCCAGTAATAATCCGTTTACCACTATTGAGCGTAAAAGCGTGGGTTTGAAGTTGCGCGTGAAGCCGCAAATTAATGAGGGTGATGAGATTCAGTTGGTGATTGAGCAGGAAATTTCCGATGTGTTGCCTAAAAGCGATGCGGTAGATTTGGAAACCTCTAAGCGCCAGATTAAAACCACGGTGATTGTTGGTGATGGCAATATGGTGGTGTTAGGCGGTTTGTTAAGCGAAAAAGAAACCGAAGTGGCGAATAAGGTGCCTTTTTTGGGCGATATTCCGGGGCTAGGGGCGATGTTCCGTTATCAGGATAGTCAGCGCGAAAAAGTGAATTTGATGGTGTTTTTGCGCCCGATTATTGTGCGTGATAACTTGATGAGCGATTACTACAGCCGCAAAAAGTACAATCAAGTGCGTGCGGAGCAAACGCAGATTTTAGAAGAAGAGAGTTTGTTGCTCGATGGGCTGCGCCCGCAAATGCCGCGCTATGAGCAATGGCAGGTTACGCCGCCAAGCGGCGCAGCGGTTGATGAGATGGCGCATACGCCAACAGCGCAAACCGCGCCAAGTACCGCGCAATCGACTGCGCAGTCGCGGCGCGATTCGTCGCTTGATGTATTGGGGTTTTAAATGCGTTTGCCGTTTGCTTATGCCAAAAAACATGGTGTATTGCTTGAGGCGCAGGACGATGAGTGGGTGGTGTGGCATCGTGATGATACGCCGTTGTCGGTGCTGATGGAATTACAGCGCACTTTCGACGCGCAGTCTTGGACAATGCGTGCGCTGAGTGAAGCGGCGTTTGAGCCGCGCTTACAACAGATGTATGCCGAGCAGCCGCAAGCGGATTTTGAGGGGATGGATGCGTTGGCGTTGGCCGATTTGAATAGCTTGGTGAACGAGGTGAACGAAAACCAAGACTTATTGGAAAATCAGGACGATGCGCCGATTATTAAGTTACTGAATGCGGTGTTGTCGCAGGCGATTCGGGCGCAGGCGTCGGATATTCATATCGAGCCATTTGAGAATCAGTTGCGCATTCGTTTTCGCCTCGATGGTCAGTTAAAAACGGTGCTGACGCCCAAGGCGGCGTTGGCGACCATGTTGGTGTCACGTATTAAGGTGATGGCGCGTTTGGATATTGCGGAAAAACGTTTGCCACAGGATGGGCGTATTGCGCTGAAATTGGGCGGGCGCGCGGTTGATTTGCGCGTCTCCACCATTCCGTCGAGTTTTGGTGAGCGTGTGGTATTGCGCTTGTTAGATAAAAGTGCGGGACGTTTGGATCTGGCCGACTTAGGCATGCCCGCCGCGGTGCTGGCTGCGACCGAGCAAGTGTTGGCTAAGCCCCACGGTATTTTTTTGGTCACCGGACCAACCGGTTCCGGTAAAACGACTACGTTGTACGCCGGTTTGACGCGGTTGAACACTAGTCGGTTAAATATTATGACGATTGAAGACCCTGTGGAGTATAACCTGATGGGGATTAATCAAACCCAAGTGAATGCTAAGGCGGATATGACTTTTGCGAAAGGGTTGCGGGCGATTTTGCGTCAGGATCCGGACGTGGTGATGATTGGGGAGATTCGTGATGCCGAAACGGCGCAGATTGCGGTGCAATCGTCTTTGACCGGGCACTTGGTGTTATCTACGTTGCATACCAATACGGCGATTGGCGCGATTACGCGGTTGCGCGATATGGGGGTGGAGCCGTTTTTGTTGGCGTCGAGTTTAAGCGCGGTGTTGGCGCAGCGGTTGGTACGTCGTTTGTGCGCGCATTGTAAACAAGCGCATCAGGCGGATGAAAAAGAGTGTGAGTGTTTGGGTGTGGAGCAGGCGTTGATTTATCGCGCGCAAGGTTGTGAGCAGTGTAATCATACGGGCTATCAAGGGCGAATCGGGATTTATGAAATGGTGGTGATCGATGACCAGATTCAGCACATGATTCACCTTAATGAGTCGGAATTGGCGATTGAGCGTTATGTGCGTCAACGTTCGCCTTCGTTGCAACAAGGCAGCTTTTTACGCGTGCTCAATGGCGAAACCAGTTTGGATGAAGTGCTTCGGGTGACGCAGGGTTAGGTATGGCGGTTTTTGAATATCAGGCGCTCAATACGCAAGGCAAAAGCCAAAAAGGTTTGCTGGATGCCGATTCTGAGCGTCAAGCCCGTCAGCTGTTACGCGAGCAGGGCTTGACGCCATTGGCTTTGCAGCCTTTAGACAAACCGCGCCGCGGCGCGCAGGCAAATCAGCAGGCCTGGTTAAAACGGCGTTTGTCAGTGGCGCAGCTTTCCTTAATCACGCGCCAATTAGCGACCTTGCTTGAGGCGGGTATGCCGCTTACCCAAGCGCTCAACAGTATTGCAAAACAGGCCGATAGCCGCAGCGCCGAACGTTTTACCACTGCTTTGGCTTCGCGCGTCAGTGAGGGGCATTCGTTGGCGATGGCCTTGAGTCAATCGCCTTATACCGTGGCACAAGATTATATTGCGACAATTCATGCCGGTGAGGAAAGTGGCCATTTGGAGGCGGTGTTGTCGCGCTTGGCGGATACCATTGAACAGCAAGAGCGTTTGAGTGCAAAAATCAAAAGTGCGTTGATTTATCCGATGTTGATGGTGGTGGTGGCGCTAGCGATTGTGTTTTTTTTGATGTTGTATGTGGTGCCGAAGGTGGTGAGTGTGTTTGATAACATGAGCCAGGCTTTGCCGCCATTAACCCAGGGCTTGCTGAGCGTGAGTGGGTTTTTTCAGCAGTATGCCGGGGTGTTGTTTGTGGCGCTGTTGGTGGCGCTGGTTTTGTTTAAGTGGGCGTTACGAGAAGCACGCTGGCGGCGGCGCTGGCATCGGTTGTTACTGGCGCTGCCGTTATTGAATCGGTTTTTAGTACATAGCGAGGTGGCGCGTTGGAGTCGCACTTTGGGGGTGTTGATTGCCAGTGGCGTTCCGGCGCGTAGCGCGTTGCATATTTCGGCACAGGTGGTGAGTTTGTTGCCGCTGCGTGATCAGGTGGAGGCGGTGGAAAATGCCGTGCGTCGTGGCGAGAGTTTGAGTCAGGCGATGCAGCAGACCGGTGTGTTTCCGCCGTTGTTGTTGAATTTAGTGCAAACGGGTGAGCATTCTGGGCGCTTGGATCAGATGCTGCTCAAAGCTGCGTTGCATTATGAACATCGGATTGAAGCCGGTTCGGCTACGCTGGTGAGCGTGATTGAGCCGATTTTGATTATTGTGATGGGCGCGGTGGTGTTGACGATTGTACTGGCGATTATGTTGCCGATTTTTGCGATGAATCAAATGCTAACTTAACCGCCATGTTTTAACGGCACTGCGCGATGCGTATTAGCGTCATTGTAGTGTCTCACTTGTAACTAGAGGAAAAGCGAATGGACAAAATCTGCAAAAAAGCGCGCCGTGGGCGCGTGCAAGCACGTCAACAAGGGTTTACCTTGATTGAGTTGATGGTGGTAGTGGTGATTTTGGCAATTTTGGCGGCGATTGCGATGCCGATGTTGATGGATCGCCCCGATGAGGCAAGGGTGGTGAAGGCGAAACAGGATATTAGCGCTTTGTCGTCGGCGTTGAATTTATACAAGCTGGATAATTTTCGTTATCCAACTACGGATCAGGGCTTGGAAGCGTTGGTTAGTAAACCGACTTCTGAGCCGGTGCCGCAAAACTGGAAACCTTATATGGAGCGTTTGCCATTGGATCCTTGGGGTAAGCCTTATTTGTATCTCAGCCCGGGCGAACAGGGGGTTTTTGATGTGTTTAGTTATGGTGCCGATGGGCTTGAGGGGGGCGAGGGCATCGATGCAACCATTGGTAATTGGACGCCTTGAGTCGGTTACGTTGGTCACAGGCCGGATTTACGTTGATGGAGTTGCTGGTGGTGCTGGTGATTGTGGCGGTGGTGTTATCAGCAGGCCTGCTAAGTTTTCGTCAGGATACCTCGCGTTATGTGGCACAGCAGGCGAATCAGATTCAAGGGTTGTTGCAGGCTGGCTGCGATGAAGCGGTATGGGGGCAGCGTTTGGTGTTTTTTGAGGTGAGTGAAAAGGGGTTGCAACCCTGGGTGCATCGTCAAGGACGTTGGCAGGTTTTCACTGATCTTAAGCCGCTGGCTTGGCATCCGAGTGTGCAGGTCGATTGGACTCTTCCGGCGTTGAGTGGCGGCGCTTATGATTTGCCCGCAGAGGGCTGGTTGTGCTGGCCAAGCGGGGATTTAACCGCAGGCGAGATGCGACTAAACCAACACCGCTTGATTTGGGATGAAGGCGGGGTGTTTGTGTTTGGCGAGGCGGACGAATGAAGGCGAGCGTTGAAGGTCAACGCGGGTTTACCTTGATTGAGGTGATGGTGGCGTTGTTGATTGCGGCTGTGGCGTTATTGGCGTTGAGCCAAACGCTGGCGGCGTTGGCACATCAGCAAAGCGGGATGCAGCAGCGGGTGTATGCAAATTGGGTGGCACAAAACGTGATGGTTGAGTTGGCGCAGGTGCCGACGTCGTTGCGCGCACCGCGTGACGCGATTCGCCTAGGCGGGTGGCTGTGGCAGGTAGATATTGAGACGAGCCCAACGCCAATTCCCGGCTTACAGCGGGTGGCGGTATTAGTTCGGGTGCAGGGCGAGGTGCATCCGGCGGCGCGATTAGTGACGGTGATGGCGTTCGATGAAGGCTAGGCAGGGCGGCTTTACGCTGATTGAACTGTTGATTGCGATGGCGGTTTCTGCGGTGATTGCTGTGTTGGCGTATCAGGCGATTGCGGTGGCGGTGACCAGCTATGAGGTTCAGCGTCAGCAGCAGCAGCAGTTGGCGCAGTTGCAACGGGCGTTGGGCTGGTTGGAGCAGGATGTGATGCAAATGGCGCCGCGCGCGGTTTTAGATAACTGGGGCTCGGTGTTACCGGCGTTTAGTCTGCTTAATGGGCGTATGGAGTTTACGCGTATCGCTTTGTATCCGACGCCTTATGCGGCCGGGGGCTTGCTGAGGGTGGCGTATTATATCGAAGAGGATAACTTGATTCGTGAAACCTGGCCGGTGTTGGATCGCGCACCGGATACGCAGGGGCAACGTCAGCGTTTGTTGATGTCGGTAAGCGATTTAACGCTTCGGGTGCGCGATGCACAGGGCGAGTGGGTGAGTGATTGGCCGCGCGATGCGACACAAACGGCGTTATTGCCGACGAGTGTGGAGTGGGCGCTCAGTTCGCAGCAATTTGGTGCGTTGCGCCGTATATTTAATGGCCCACAGGCGTTTGTTGATGAGTAGCGCGCGCGCTTTATCGACTCAGCGTGGGTTTGCGTTATTGAGCGTGTTGTTGGTCAGCGCCTTGATTGCGATACTCGCCAGTACGATGCAATATCAGCACGCATTGGATATTCAGCGTAGCGCGAATCGCCTTGCGCAGTCGCAGGCGTTAGTGGTGGGCTTGGGTTTGGATGCGTGGATTAAAAAGGGTTTGGCGTTTGATCAACAGCATAATCAAACCGATCATTTAGGCGAGGTTTGGGCGCAGCCTATGTTGCCAGTGGCCTTCGAAGGCGGGCAAGTTGGTGGACGCTTGTTGGATTTGCAAGCACGTTTTAATTTGAATAATTTGCAAGATAGCAACGCGCAGCGGCGTCAGCGCTGGCAAAACTTGCTTGAGCAGATGGTGTTAAAACAGGTGCCTTCGCCGCACTCGAGCGCTTGGGTTGTACCGTTAATCGATTGGCTGGATGCGGATAATGAGACGTTGAGCGGCGGTGCGGAAAGTGATGTTTATTTGCTGAAAACGCCGCCTTATCGCGCGGCGAATGCGCCGTTGGTGATGGTCGATGAGGTGCAGTTGCTTGAGGGGATGACGCCGAACTTGTTTCGTCAACTACAACCGGGATTGAGCGCGTTGCCACAGGTGACGCCGATTAATGTGAATACGGCGTTGCCGATGGTGTTGATGGGTTTGGCAGATTGGTTTGATGAGGCGTTGGCGCAGGCTTGGTTGGCGCAGCGCGCCACGCAACCGGCGCAATCGGTGGCGGATTTCTATCAGTTTTTAGCGTCACAAAGCGGACGCGATGGCGGCGAAATCCAAACACAAATACCGGATTGGATGTTGGCGGTAAAAACGGATTATTTTATGCTGGCCGGGCGCGTGCAGTTTGGGCGTGCTGAACCGTTATTGTATGCCGTGTATCATCGAACGGCGGATGGGGTAACGCTTTTACAACGATGGATTGGATGGGATGACGAGAGCCGCTGAGGGGAAGGAGGCGTATTTTGACGACGCCGGTGTGTTGTATGTGCCTGAGGGGGTGACGCCGTCTTGGGTTTGGGTGCCGACGCAGCAGCTAGCGATTCATCAGGTGGTGGTGCCGGGCAAACGCCGTGCGCTGTGGTTGCAGGCGTTGCCTTATGCGCTGGAAGAGCAGTTGGTGGAGCCAGTCGAACAGGTGCATTTGGTGCCGATGGCGCGCGATGAGGCGCAACAGGTCACGTTGATGGCGGTGAGTAAAGCGCGCATGGAGGCTTGGTTGGCGAGTTTGGCTGAACAGGGGTTGGCGCATTTGCCGTTGGTGGCGGATGTGTTTGCGTTGGCGGCGCCAAGCGAAGCGAACGAGTGGGTGAGTGCGCCTTCTTTGACAACACCGAATCGGTGCATAGTGCGCACTGGCGAATTCTGCGGTTGGGCGGTGGCGCCAACACTTTTACCCAAATTGTTGGCGCACGCGCAGCAACGCCAAGCCGATGTACGTCTTTGTGCAGGCCTGCTAAATCGTGACTTAAGTGCCGCTGAGTTGGCGCGTTTTAATCTGCGCCAAGGCGCATACGGCGCTCAAAGCGATAGTGTGTTATGGCGCACTTGGCGTTATCCGTTGGTGATGGCGGCGGTGTTGTTGTCGGTCGTGTTTGCGCATACTTGGTGGCAAACCTTTCAGCTTGAGCAGCGCAGTGCGTTGTGGACGCAACACACCGAGGCGTTGTTTAAGCAAGTGTTTCCTGATGTCAAGCGTATCGTTAATCTGCGCGTACAAACCCATACCTATTTGCAAGCGCAACAGCAGCAGGCTCAGCCTAGCCTTTCGGCGTTGTTGAGCCGGATTGAGCCGGTTTTATTGGCGCAATCGGCTGTGCAACTGACGCGCTTGGATTGGCAAAACGCGCAGTTGCAGTTGCATGTGAGCGCGCAGGATCAGCAAGCATTGGTGCGCTTTGAGCAAGCGCTGGCGCAAGCTAACCTTAGCACTTCGTTGGCGTTGCAATCGAATCAACCGGCAAAAGGAGTGATGTATGTCCGTGCAAACTAGGCTTTCGGCGCGTTGGCTGGGTTTGGCGCCGCGAGAGCGCGCTGGGTTGGTGTTGTTGGCGGTGCTGCTGTTGGTTTGGGGCGGTTATAGCGCGCTGTGGCAGCCTTTGCAGCAGCGTGCGAGTTTGGCGGAACAACGCTGGCAGCAGGTACAAGCGAATTGGGATTTTATGCAGCAAAATGCGCCGCTGGTTCAGGCTTATCAGAACGCGCAGCCTGTGCTGCAAAGTTCGGCGCAGTTGCTCGCTTTGCTTCAGCAAAGCCTGCGCAGTTATCGTTTGGTCGGTTCGGATGTAACGCTGAATCAGCAAGGCGAGGCGGTGGTTGTTGAGCTTGCGCGCGTGGAAAGCGCCCGCCTATTGGGCTGGTTGGCTCATATAGAGAGCCAAGGGGTGCAGGTGAGTCAAGCGCAACTCAGTCAGTTAAGTCCAGGCTTTGTGAAGGCGAGAGTGCAATTAACTAGGCCGAATTCGCCATGATACAACGCGCGCTGTGGACCGGGTTGCTGGCATTTGTCGTGTTTGTTGCGAGTATGTTGTATCACTTACCGGCGCTATGGCTGTGGCTAAAAGTGAGCGCGTATGTGCCGACTACGATTGTGTTGAGCCAAGTAGAGGGCCGGGTTTGGCAGGGTGCGGCGCAGGTGCGTTGGCAAAATGTGGATTTAGGACGCGTGGCGTGGCAACTTCATCCTTGGTCGTTGTTGCAGGCGAAAGCGGCGCTGAGCTTGGATTGGCAAGGTTTGACTCTGGCGATTGAGGCGGACAGGCAAACGCTGGCGTTGGCGCTGCAGGACGGACAGATCGATTTAGCTCAGCTCAGTGCGTTACCCTTGGCGCAACTTTGGGGTGGCGTACCGATGCAGGGTAAGGTGGATTTTAGCGAGGTGGCGTTGCGTTGGCCTTATCAGCAGAGCTGGTTGAGCGCGTGGCAGGGGCGGGTGCAGATGCGTGATGTGGCGATTGCTATGTTTGATATTGAAGCTGAGCAGGTGGAATGGACGCCGGTGTTGGCGGGCGATGAGTGGAACATTTCGCTGCAAGCGCGGCAAGCGGCAGCTTGGCAATTAAGGGGCGATGTGACGCTGTTTCGCGATCGACGTTATGCGTTGAACCTGAGCTTGCAAGCGGATGCGCCCGGCACTCAGCCAATGTGGGCGAAAACTTTGATGAAGGCGGATACGCCGATCTTGTCTCATTATCGTGCGCAGGGACGTTGGTAGGCGGTGATGAGGGCGGCGTTGAGAAAACAGTTTTTTATTTCGTCGCCGACTACACTACAATGAATT
>JAVETW010000091.1:0-6999 GCA_034005865.1 Thiomicrospira sp.
CTTATCTCTTGGTCGGGAAAAGTCAGTGAGTTTAGCTCAACTGGCTTTTCATGCCTAGATTGCACTTATTATCCGAAACCAAGCGCTCAACCTGAATTCCGCTGGGTGGCCCCATACAGGTTTTGATATACGCAATCGGAAAACGAATATCTTCCAAACGTAACGAACGCACCGCTTTAAAACCAAACACGTTACCGACTAGTGAGGTCAATACGTTGACCACCGAACCTTCCTCGAACAGATCCAATGGATAAGCGATAAATGCATAAAACGCCTCTTTATCGCCCGGCACATCTTCAATGCGATAGGCACGTCCCTTGTAATATTCCATATCGGTTAATAAGTCGGTCCAAACGGTTGTCCAAGTTCCGGTTGACGATTCCGCCGCCACTGCCGCCGCCGCTTCCTCGCGCGGTACACCCGCTTGCGGAACCACTTTAAAGCACGCCAATAAATCAGTATCTAAAGGCACATAATCCGGTGTCCAGTAGGTCAGTTTGTAATCCTGCACCCCGGCATTAAAAGTTTGATTTGCCATATTTAATTCCCCTCTGTTGAAAGGTTGTGTTACGAACTCGAGGGCTATGTTAGAAAATTAAATTTGAACTGACTAATTGGAAAAACCGATAAACCTTATGCACAAAAATCTATAGATTCGGCGCAAAGCCTAGAAAAATGAGGGAATTAAAAAAACAAGAAAAGTCAAAATCGAAAGGGGAAGACGATAAAAAAACAGATTAAGCTCATCGATTGAGCGCCCAAGCACAGACAATCATGGCAGCGTAATCAACCAACCGGACACGTCATTTTATATTCGCACGCGTTGGTGTTTAATAACCAAACGCGAGCGAAGCTTGACCTGTATTTAGCAGGCCTGCTAAAACACCTCGTTTAAAACGGCCAGGCGGTTTTGTGTACCGCCACCGCCACAATATAGAACACGACCATCAGGGCTAATAGCCAATACAAGGCTTTTTGCGTGCGGGTTTTGGCAAAGCGAAACGCCATTAAACCCAATCCGATATAGGCGATTAAGCCAAGGATTTTGGCGACAATCCAGCCGTCGGTAAAGCTAAACGCGCTCACGGCGACCAAACTGAACGCCGACACCAGTAACAAGGTATCAATCACGTGCGGCAGAATTTTAACCGGCTTTTTATTAATCCAAGCCTGGTTAAAAATATGGCCGACACCGCGGGCGAAAAAACCGACGATACTGAGCAATACCGTTATCTTATGTAAAACTAACAAACTTAAATACATCACACACTCCTTGATTTTAAATGGGATTGAAACTGTTCTAAGGTGATTTCATGCACCCCGGATTTGCTGCGATTCGGCCCTTTAAACACCTCCTCACTCGCCCAAGCATGGCCATGCACTACTTCATACGTCGCCGGAATTCTCCCCTCCCGACGCAGCGATTCATACACATTCAACATCGCCGCAAAACGCGCTTTACCGGTCAAACCCCGTCCACGTTGCTGCTGTGCATTGGTAGCGCCGATCGCTTTTAAATCCTGCAACACCCCCAAAGGTTTTTCATAAGTCAGGGTGTAATGCGCCACATCCATCACCGGCTGACCAAATCCGCTGCGAATCAACGCATCACCCAAATCGTGCATATCGATAAACTGATTCATGCGCTGATGCCCAGCGTCACCTTCCACTTCTACCCAAGCTTGACGCAATTCCTTGAGCGTATCCGGCCCCAAACTAGTAAACATCAACCCCCCTTGTGGACGCAGTACACGGCGCATTTCGGCGAATACCGCATCTAAATCATCGCACCATTGCAACATTAAATTCGACACAATCAAATCCACGCTGCCATCGGCCAAAGGCAACGCATAAGCATCGGCCTGGATTAAATCGGCAGCACAGCACATCCAACCCAACTTTTGAGCCCAGGCTTTAGGCAACCAGGCCTGCCTAGGTCGAGCCAAACGCCGAGCGTTGATGGCCAACATCTGCTCGGATATATCCAACGCGACCACTTGTGCTTGCGGATAAAGCACCTTTAGTTTTTCCGTTAAAAATCCGGTACCCGCGCCTAAGTCCAACACACGGTTTACATCGAGCTTAACCAGTTGCAACCTTTGAGCAATTTGCGCGGCCAAATCTTTTTGCAATACCGCCGCCTCGTCGTAACGCTCGGCCGCTTGCGAAAAATGCTGGCGAACATGACGTCGGTTATACTGCTTCATTGAACAAAAATCCTTTAATCAAATCCGCCGTTTGCTCAGGATGCGAGGCAAAGGGCAAATGTGCCGCGCCTTGAATGGTTTGAATCTGTGCGCTAGGTTGTAACTGCGCTAAGGTGCGCGCTAAATCCGGCGGAATTAACGGATCTTTTTCGCCGAACAACCACAGCGTCGGCTGTTGAATTTGCGCCAGCTGATCGCGCATATCAATATCGCGCAAAAACTCCAACCCCTGCAATAACGCCGCAAACGTCGGTATTTTTTTATCTTTAAGATGGGCCGTTAAATGCTTTATCAACTGACGTGCGCCATCGCCGCCTTGCAGTTGAATCTTCCAAAACCGCTGCACCAACGCCACGCTATCGACGCCTAACGCCTTCATAAAATCCGCCATTAACGCGGGTGACACCGCCCAAGACCAACCTTGCGCCTGCACAAAGCGCGGCGTTGTCGCCAAACAAATTAAGCTTTGCACTTGCTGTGGCAAGCGCAGCGCCAACTGTTGCGCCATTAACCCGCCCAACGACCAACCCAACAAATGCGTTTTGGGCGGCAAAGCGGCGGCTAATGCCGCCAACCAAGCTTCATTGATCGCCTCTCCCGCCACCGCTTCGATTTTCGGGCTATCACCAAAACCGGGCAACTCAATCAACGTCACGGTAAAATCCGCTGCCAACTCGGCTTGCGCCCAATCCTGCCACACCGAATTTTGCGCCCCCCAGCCGTGAATCAGGCTTAATGAAGGACCGCACCCAAACGTGTGTGTATTTAAAATCACTGCCATATCAAATCCACCGCTAAAACAAGTGCCAAGATTGTAACGGCAAGCGCGTCTTAACGCCAATTAAGCCGACGGCTTTTTGCTCTGCGCGATGGCCTGCGCAGGTGTCTTAATAAATATTTCATATATAATCCTAGTATTTCATTGGCTTGGTGATACAATGAAACCGCATCATTAAATTCGATGATGTTTTTTTTATGTTTTTTGAGGTAGTTATGTCAGATTTAGTTACAGGCACCGTTAAATGGTTTAACGATGAAAAAGGTTTCGGTTTCTTAGCACAAGAAAATGGTCCGGACGTGTTCGTTCACTTCCGTGCTATCAATGGTTCAGGCCGTAGAACACTTGCGGAAGGTCAAGCCGTGACTTTCAACATCACTGAAGGCGATAAAGGTTTACAAGCTGAAAATGTAACCCCTTTATAAGTTTTCAACCGTTGCAGTAACCTGTGTTTTTGCAACCGAAACCGTGATATTGAGCTTTCAGTTTCACGGTTTTTTTATGCCCGTCATCCGCAAAATCAAGCAATCTTTTTGAATTCACGCCAAGCAACACAGCAAAAACGCGCCAATTTCTTTATACTAGTTTCCTTTGCATACGCCAAATAACACGATAACAAGGAGAACTCATGCGTTTATTTCAAACCCTCGCCCTATGCGTTTTTACCCTCGCTTCATTCACCAGCCTTGCCGCCAGTGGCGGTAGTTTAAAACCGGTTGCTGAAATCAAAGGCCCAAGTGCCGATCGCTTTCCCGATGATCCCGCTCAACATAAAGTCGTGTATATGTTCAACAAGGCCGATACCGACTACCAAGTGGCGATTTTAAACTCCATTCAAGCGATGATTCGTCAATACGGCGGCGATGTGGAAATTGCCGTGGTGGTGATTGGCCCAGGCATTCATGTGTTAGCAAAACAACCAAAACGCGATGTGGATAAAGACGTGTATGCGCGTGTTGAATCGTTTGCCAAAGACTATAACGTGCGTTGGATTGCTTGCGGCAACACCATGCACACCATCGGTTGGCATGATGACGATATGCGTGCGTTTGCTGAATATGCGCAAGTGGGCGCGTCCGCTCTAATGGAATTGCAAGCTGCCGGTTTCGCGTTTATTGCTTGGTAAGTCCATTTTTGCAGGCCTGCTAATACTCAACGTCTATTTAACCAAGGTTTTATTATGTCTTATCTAAAACAACAGCCGACCCAAGACGGTTATTTTGGTGAATTTGGCGGTGCGTTTTTACCGCCTGAATTAGTACCGCACTTTGCTCAAATCAATCAAGCCTATATGACTTTAGGGCGTTCGGCTGATTTTTTAAACGAACTAAAATACATTCGTAAACATTATCAAGGTCGGCCGACACCGGTATATTACGCGCATAACTTGAGTAAAGAAGTCGGTGCGCATATTTATCTAAAACGTGAAGACCTGAACCATTCCGGCGCGCATAAACTCAATCACTGCATGGCGGAAGCCTTGTTAGCCAAACACATGGGTAAAACCAAACTGATTGCCGAAACCGGCGCGGGGCAACACGGCGTGGCATTAGCTACGGCGGCGGCCTACTTTGGTATGGAATGCGAAATTCACATGGGTGAAATTGATATTGCTAAAGAAGCGCCAAACGTCACCCGCATGAAACTATTGGGCGCACAAGTGGTGCCGGTTGGTTTTGGCGGTCGTAGTTTAAAAGAGGCGGTCGATTCGGCATTCCAATCCTATCTTGGACAAACCGACAAAGCGATTTTTGCTATCGGTTCGGTGGTTGGGCCACACCCTTTCCCATTAATGGTGCGTAACTTTCAATCCATCGTCGGTATTGAAGCACGCGAACAATATCTGGAAATGGTCGGTGAACTCCCGGATGAAGTCGCGGCTTGTGTGGGTGGCGGTTCGAATGCAATGGGTATGTTTGCCGGTTTTATTGATGATGTCGGCGTCGGCCTCAACGGCGTTGAACCACTGGGTAAAGGCACCAAACTGGGCGAACACTCGGCCACTATGACCTATGGCAAACCCGGCATGATTCACGGCTTTAAATGTATGTTATTGTCGGACGAACAAGGCAATCCTGCGCCGGTACATTCGATTGCCTCCGGCTTGGATTACCCAGGAATTGGCCCGGAACACAGTTATTTAAACACCACCGGCCGCGTAAAATATCACGGCGCAACCGATAGCGAAACCTTGGATGCGTTTTATAAACTCTCACGCATGGAAGGCATTATTTGTGCCTTAGAAAGTGCGCACGCGGTGGCATGGGCGATTAAACACGGCCAGCAAAATCCGGGGAAAACCCTGCTGATTAACTTGTCCGGTCGTGGTGATAAAGACATCGACTATATCACGCAAAACTTTGGCTTCGGTGACTAAGGTTTGTTGACAATCCATTTTGCAACCACAGAGACACGAAGGCGCGAAGTTTTTTAAGTCATTGATTTTTAGTTGCTTGCGCTTGAGACAGAGGCTGACCTGCCAGTCAAACCGTCCAAACGCTTAAGTCTTCGTGTTCTTCGCGCCCTTCGTGGTTAAAAAGCACACACAACAGATTTGAAAAGCTAGGGTTACAGGCTGAATAGAGCTTTACTCAATGTTAAAAACCTTCGTGCTTCTGTGGTTCACAAAACCAACCTTACCCCGTTTTTAACTATCAAAATCTTGCAGTTTTTGCAGGGCATTTAACAACGCTTCGATTTGATCGCGGCGATGCGCGGCGCTTAAGGTAATACGCAAGCGCGCTTGATTTTGCGGCACAGTCGGCGGTCGAATCGCCGCCACCCAGAAACCTTGGTTTTTAAGTGCTTCACTCCACACCACAGCACGCGCACTGTCGCCTAACAGAATCGGTTGAATCGCACTTGGTGACGGCATTAAATCCAACCCTAATGCCAACGCGCCTTCACGGAACTGCTGAATATTAGCGTGTAGTTTTTCGCGTAAATCCTCGCCATCCCGCAGCAATTTTAACGCCGTGCGTGTTGCCAGTGCATTCATCGGCGACATGGCGGTGGTGTAAATAAATGGCCGAGCAAATTGAATCAGACTTTCAATTAATACATTTGAACCGGCGACAAATGCGCCGGATGTGCCAAACGCTTTGCCAAATGTGCCGACCAGAACGTTATCTGCATTGATCTTGAGGTTAAAATGATCGAACGCGCCCCGCCCTTGTTTACCCAACACACCCAAACCATGCGCATCATCAATAAACAACCAGGCCTGCTGATTATGCGCTAAGCGTTGCAATGTCGGTAAATCGGCTAAATCGCCATCCATACTAAATACACTGTCACTGACGATTAAGGTCGCTTGCTCGCCCGTTTTGTTAGCTTGCCTCAGACGTTTTTCTAACCCGACATAATCCAAATGCGGATAACGTTTAAACTCCGCATCCGACGCTAACGCACCATCAATCAGGGAGGCGTGATTCAGCTTGTCGCCAATAATCACATCGTCCTTTTGCATCAAGGTTTGCTGCACGGCCAAATTCGCCATATAACCGGTGGAAAACAACAGTACGCGCTCCACGCCTAACCAATCGGCGAGCTCATCTTCCAATAAATGATGATGTAAATGGTGACCGGTGACTAAATGCGCCGCCCCTGAACCCCAACCGGCGGAATCATCGGCACACACGGCGGCTTTAATACGCGCATCGGACGCTAACCCAAGGTAATCATTCGAACAGAAATTGAGCATCGGCAGACCATTGATCTGCATTTCGACGGTTTGCGGCGAAAGCACCAACGGCCGTTGCCGATACAGTGACTCGGCTTGGCGTTGGGTGAGAAGCGGTGAAAAACGTTGCGCAATGGAAGGTTTCATAATTTTTGAATCGCTCATGATTTTTTAACCACAGAGACACAGAGTCACGAAGGAATTTTTTAATTTTGAATGCCTAATCTTAAATGATCTTGGTTTCGGATAATAAGTGCAATCTAGGCATGAAAAGCCAGTTGAGCTAAACTCACTGACTTTTCCCGACCAAGAGATAAGCACAATGAAATATA
>JAVETW010000092.1:0-6790 GCA_034005865.1 Thiomicrospira sp.
TTACACCCAATACAGCATCAACCAGTTGGTGACGCAAATAGATTTTTCGTACCTCAGCCAGATGTACCAGCCCTATCCCGGCGCCACCAATAATGCGCTTGACAACGTGTTGCCAGGTCTGAGCATCATACCCGATTACCAAAACCCGGGGCTTAGCCCTACCTTTATGGTTGGCGTTACCGACCTGATGGAAAACTATCGGATTCTGGGCGGTGTGCGCATCGGCCTCGACCTGGTGGACAAAGAGTATTTTTTCAGTTTTGCTAATTTAAAAAAACGCCTCGACAAGGAGTTTGTCTTCCAACGTCGCTCGCTCGAACAATCGGTAATTGCAGCCTACGTTACGCGGCAAAAAATCAACGAAGGCTTCTTCATCCTCACCTACCCGCTCAACAAAGTACTCCGGGTTCGGGGCACCTTTTTGTTTCGCAACGAAAACCTGCTCTTCAGCGGCCCCGACGAGCTGGCTATTCGCTATCCCAACCAAACCAGAAACTGGGGTGGTGCCAAGCTGCAACTTATCTACGACGACACCAAAGAGCTGGGGCTTAATTTGCCGGAAGGCACGCGGTTTATGGTTTTTGGCGAATACAATCAACAAATCGAACAGATCAACAAAAGTCTCCTCGTCGTGGGCTTCGACTTTCGCAACTACCTGCGCATACATCGTCAGATGATTTGGGCCAACCGCCTGGCCGGAAGTAGTAACTTCGGCACCGAGCGCCTGCTTTATTACATGGGTGGCACCGACAGTTGGATGCTGCCGCGCTTTGCCGACGACACCCGCACCGATCCCGACCAAAACTGGGTGTATCAGGCGCTGGCCACCAACATGCGTGGCTTTAAACAAAATGCCCGAAACGGCAACACCTTCGTGGTGCTTAATAGTGAATTGCGGCTGCCGCTGTTTCGCTACCTGCTCAACAAACCTATCAAATCGGAGTTTATCAAGAACTTCCAGTTGGTGGGCTTTGGCGACATCGGCACAGCCTGGAACGGCTGGAATCCTTACGACCCCGACAACGTGCTCTACACACGATACGTCAATTCGGGGCCGCTGCGCATCAAGGTGCAATACGAAAAAGACCCACTCATTGCCGGAATCGGCTTTGGCGCACGCACCAAGCTGCTGGGCTACTTCCTAAAAGGCGACCTGGCCTGGGGTATAGAAGATGGTAAGATAAAACGCGATCCGATTTTTTACCTCTCCATGAGCCTTGATTTTTAATGTAAATCTTATAAAGCCATGAATATGTCGACGATACTTATTTTGATAACCATCGGGCTGGCTGCCGGCATCCTAAGCGGATTTATCGGCCTGGGTGGCGCCATTGTGATAATTCCGGCGCTGGCACTTTTCATGGGCATGTCGCAATACATGGCCCAGGGCACCAGCCTGGCGGTAATGCTTCCACCCATTGGCCTGCTTGCTGCATGGAATTACTGGAAAGCCGGTGAACTCAACCTAAAGTACGCCATGATAATTGCCGCAGCGTTTATCATCGGGGGATACATCGGATCGAAATATGCGCTAATGATTCCCGAAAATGTGCTGCGAAAAGTTTTTGCCCTCACCCTGATTTTGGTTGCTGTAAATATGTTTTTTAAAAAATAAATAGGGTCTGCTGAAAAACTCAGAATAATAATATTTCGGTGCTCTGCACCTTTGGTGGTTTCATGGGGGAAGGTAATTTCTAATCGGGTAGGAAGCGGCTCACGCCGCTGTCCCCCCACACCACCCGGCATACGTACTCCGTACCAAGGCGGTTTTTATTAACCTTTTAAACCTGGAACCGAGCCGCTATCGATAGCAGCCCGGCCTCTGCAAACCATTTCAAATTCATAGCATGTCCTACTGCAATCTTTTTCGTCATTGCCCACCAGCCTTGCGTGTACATAACAACATTCCAGCTTTTCTGTAAGGATATCCCTAATCCGGTCAGCAGCTTCACAATCGTGTATCGACGTCCGCTTTGCTTTAGGCGATAACATCGAAGCTTCCTACGTATCCACCCATCAAGTCCCCGTAAGTCGGCCAGCCAACTATTTGCCAGACTAAAGTAATTTGTCCAGCCTCGGATGGCCTGATTCAACTCATCGATGACTTGGGCAAATCTCACTCCTCTGTTTCTACGGGTTATTTCCCTTACCTTTTCTTTGAGACGCATGATGGATTTATCTGCCACCCTGATTCCGCCCCCGGATAGGCAGGTATATCCCAGAAACTTTACTTGTGAACAGTGACGCACGCCGCTTTTATCACGGTTAACCGTCAGCTTTAGCTTTTCTTCGATAAACTTTACCAACGAGGCCATGATGCGTTCGCCGGCTTTTCGACTTTTGACAAAAATGTTACAGTCGTCTGCATATCGACAAAAGCTAAGTCCTCTGCTTTCAATTTCCTTATCCAGCTCGTCTAAAACAATGTTGGATAATAAGGGTGAAAGTGGTCCGCCCTGGGGCGTTCCGGCGGTTCGCTGCTCTGTTAACCCATCTGACATCATTCCGGCTTTTAAATAAGCATTGATCAGGCGCAGCAATCGTTTATCTCCAATTCCTTTGCTTAATCTTTGCATCAATCGGTCATGGTTAATCTTATCGAAGAATTTTGCCATGTCGATATCAACTACCCATTCTTTGCCTTCTTTGATGTACGCTGACGCTTGTAGTATCGCTTGTTGTGCGCTGCGACCCGGACGAAATCCGTAGCTATGTTCGCTGAAATTTGGATCGTAGTAAATACTTAACTGCTGATGGATGGCCTGTTGCACAAAACGGTCTTTAACCGTGGGAATACCCAACATCCGCACTCCACCGTTGGGCTTGGGTATCTCAACTTTTCGTACCGGGCTTACTTCGTAAGTTTCAGTAAGTATTTCCTGACGCATCTCGTTGATGTTTTTCCCAAGCCAATGACGAAGTTCTAAGGTATCCATATTATCAATACCTCCACTTCCCTTGTTGCTCCGTACTTGCTTGTAGGCTCTGTTTAAGTTCACTAAGTCTGCTACATCTTCTAAAATGTTTGTGGTTAAGGTGCGCTGGTTCTCCAATCGCGATAACAATTCAGCCCTTGCTCCCTGACCTTGTCCGGTTCTGCCGGATGTATCGGGTGTAGATTCTTTGGCGGGAAAATCAAATATGGTCATTTGAACCCCACCCTCTCTTTTCTGCTGCTCTTTGCTTTTACGCATCTTCGAATGCTTTCCTTGGTTAATAAATTCAGGCCTTCGGTATTTGGTGAGACCTCCAACTCTATTTGTTGGCTCGTGTCAATACCTACTATGCCCTCTGCTGACTTCTTTACGGTTCTCAACCTTCGGTTACCCGTTGGTCTATCCATCGATACTCGCTCTTGGAGCGGTTTGCATGGATGTCGTAAAGATCTCCCGGGGTAAGTAGTAACCCTTTCCTGTTGACTTGCCGGATTTACCCCTCTTCCCTCCGAATGACTTTTGGGCTTCCTGATTTATGGGTCAGTTACCCCGAAAGACAGGCCTTGTATCCGATTTCTGTACGTCAAATCAACAGTTTGTCTGTGGCTTCCTTCAGATTCCAAATCACTCTGGACACCCTTGCCTTCGACTATGAGATTCCGGTCATTACGGCTCTCTCAGGACTTATGGGAGTTTCCCCACGCACCTGTTAGGTTTACTACATGCCCGGCACACCAAATATTACGCGGCTCTGCCGCTTATAAAGGTGCAGCGCACCGATAATATTTGTAGTTGATGGATAGCAAGCGGCACTAAGGTGCAGCGCACCGCGATATTAAATGCAAGGGTTTTGGACTACACAATCAAAAAACCTTGCATCAAAATTAAATAATCTTGCTTTAGAGATTTGATGGTCAGTGTGTAATGTATTTTTCAGCAAACCCTAAATAAATACGGCAATAACTTTACGCGCGGTCAGGAGTTGTTATCTTCAGAGCCTGAAATCATTGCCATTAAAGGCAGATAAGAAAAATCAACTCCCTCTCTCCATTTAGAATTGCTATAAATTACGCTTTTAATGACAAAACCTTGCTGTTCATTACAATTTAAGAGTACTTTTATACTCAAATTATTTTATGGTAATTTCAGAAACAAAACCTTATGAAGACTTTATTAACTATTGTCGGGCTGCTGATTTTATCATTGGCCTACGCAGATGAAGGAGAGGAACTTTACAACAAAACATGTGTTGCCTGCCACACCATTGGGAACGGCCGTTTGGTTGGTCCTGATTTGATAAACGTTTCCGAGCACAGAAGCCAGGAGTGGCTGGTTGCATTTATTAAGTCGTCGCAGACGCTGATAAAAAGTGGCGATCCCGAAGCCGTTGCTATTTATGAGGAGTACAACCGCATGCCGATGCCTGATAATGATTTCACCGATGCACAGACGCTGGCCGTCATTAATTACATAAAGCGAACCAGCGCGGGCACCGAAAGCAGTGCACAAACAGAAGTTGCACAGGACATGCTGAGCGAAGCCACCGATGAAAATATTAGTTCGGGGGCTAAACTTTTTTCGGGCGAAAAACGCCTGACAAATGGTGGAGCTGCATGCAATTCATGTCATAACGTGCAGAATGCGCAAACTTTCAGCCACGGAACCCTGGCCAAAGACCTCACCGCAAGCTGGGAAATGATGGGAAGCTCCGGCGTGGCAGCCATCATCAAAAGTCCGCCTTTTCCGCTTATGACTACAGCCTATCACAACCAGCCGGTTACTGAACAGGAAACAATAGACCTCACCGCCTATCTTAAATCGGTGAGCGTAAGCAGTGGCGATCAATCTGCGGAAAGTTACGATATGGCAATGGCCATCTTTGGCGTTTCTGCTTTTTTTGTAATCATGCTGTTTATCATGATTTTTTACAAACAACGAAAGCCGTCACGTGTAAGCGTTTAGTATCTTTTTTTTTGACATGTTTACCCATTTATTAATTTACATAAAGTATAAATTATGAGTTGGATAAAAGATTTGATCTCCCCGAAAACCCGTCAATGGGAGGAGTTTTACAGAAACCGGCATCAGCACGATAAAGTGATAAGAAGCACGCATGGCGTAAACTGCACCGGCGGCTGTAGCTGGAACATCCACGTTAAAGATGGCATTGTGGTTTGGGAAACCCAGGCGCTCGATTATCCGTTATTGGAAAAGTCGTTGCCTCAGTATGAGCCACGGGGCTGCCAGCGTGGAATCACATTTTCGTGGTATTTGTACAGCCCCATCAGGGTAAAATATCCCATGATTCGTGGTGTTTTGGTGGATATTTTTAATGAAGAAAAAGCCAAAACCGGCGATGCCTTAAAGGCCTGGGAAAACATCCAGGCCGATCCGGAAGTAAGGAAACGCTATCAGACGGCCCGTGGCAAAGGTGGGTTGAGAAGGGTAACGTGGGGAAAAGCGCTGGAAATAATTGCTGCCGCAAATATCTATACCACCAAAAAATATGGCCCCGACAGGCTGGTGGGCTTCTCTCCCATTCCGGCCATGTCGATGCTGAGTTTTGCAGCAGGTTCCAGATTTCTGCAATTGATGGGCGGCGTCAACCTGAGCTTCTACGATTGGTATTGCGACCTTCCGTGCTCGTTCCCTGAAATTTGGGGCGAGCAAACCGACGTCGCTGAAAGTGCCGACTGGTACAACTCCAAGTTTGTAGCCTGTATGGGTGCCAACCTGGGAATGACACGCACACCCGATGTCCATTTCTTTTCCGAAAGCCGGCACAATGGAACCAAAACAGTGGTGTTCTCGCCCGACTTTAGCATGGTAGCCAAATACGCCGACAAATGGGTTCCGGTACACGCAGGTCAGGACGGAGCGTTTTGGATGGCAGTGGTTCATATTATTTTAAAAGAATACCACCACGAAAAGCAAACACCTTATTTTATTGATTACACCAAACGCTACACCGACAGCCCTTTTCTGGTGGAGATAGTGGAAGAGGATGGAAAACTGGTTCCGGGGCAAATGCTTCGGGCAGGCAAAGTAGAAAAATACAAAACCATCGAAAATGGCGAGTGGAAGTTTTTGAATGTTGATACCGAAACTGGCGACCTGGTTTGTCCGGGAGGAAGTGCCGGGCATCGATGGGATGGTAAAGATGGCAACTGGAACATGAAATTTGAAGATGCCGAAACCGGCAAAGCGTATGATCCCACACTTACATTGCTTGATAAAAACGATGAAATCCTACAGATTAATTTTATAGAATATGGTAAAGAATTAAGCGTGCAAAGGGGCGTTCCGGTCAAACATATCAAAACCGTGGATGGCTCGGTAAAAGTTACCACTGTTTATGATTTGATGATGGCGCAATATGGCGTCGATCGGGGGCTGGGTGGCGGCTATCCAAAATCTTACGACGAAAAAGATGCAGCCTATACACCGGCCTGGCAAGAGATTCTTACAGGTATTGGTCCTAAAACGGTGCTCCAGTTTGCTCGCGAATGGAGCCGTACTGCCGAAGCTACCAATGGAAAATGCAGCATCATCATCGGTACCGGTGTAAACCAATGGTACCACAGCAATTTGATATACAGAGCAGGCACCATGGCACTGATGCTCACAGGATGTATTGGCGTAAATGGCGGCGGGATGAACCACTATGTGGGTCAGGAAAAGCTGGCTCCGATAGATTCGTGGGGATCGATCATGTCGGGCAAAGACTGGGGAGGAGCACCGCGTTTGCAGCAAACGCCCATATGGCATTACATCAACTCCGACCAGTGGCGCTACGACGGCAACCAGGCCGACTACAACACGGTGCCTAAGAATGAATTCTCAGGAATGCACTC
>JAVETW010000001.1:0-85480 GCA_034005865.1 Thiomicrospira sp.
TTCCGATCTAAAAGACGTGGATGCGGCGAATCAACTTACCGTGTCTGGTTTAACGATTGACAGCATAAGTGGCAGTAATGGCTCTTTAGCCAGTGACTATGTGTTGGATGCGACCAGTAAGTCGGTCAGCGCAACCATTACACCGGCCGCATTAACTATTTCGGCAAATAATGACGCGCGTTTCTTTAGTCAAACCGATGAGCCCGGTTATGCCGGAACGAGTTTTACGGGCTTTGTAAATGGCGAAACCACCAGCGTGTTAGATATAGCAGGCCTGACCATTAGCCGCAGCGATAGTAGCAATAATGCGGCAGGAACTTATACGCTCACTCCGACAGGCGCGACCGCCAACCATGGTAACTACGCCATTACCTATCAAAACGGGACTTACACTATCGTTCCCGCCGGGCAGTTGTTGGTGAAGGTGAGTAATCTCTCTCGGACTTATGGCACGGCGGTTGATTACAGTATTGGTAGCGCGGCTTACTTGGCCAGTGATAACAGCACAATTAATACTGTGACCCTCACCGACAATGGCAATAGCTTCAGTGGCGATGGGGTGAGTTTTGATATTTCTGCAATCGGCAGCTCCACGAGCACGGCTGGCAAAATTAACGTTGGCAGTTATCAACTTGGCGGCAGCGTTACCTCGGGTAATAGCAGTAACTTTAGTAACAATTTAGTGGTGGTTGGTGCGTTGGATGTAACGCAAAAGTCAATCAGCGCCTCGGCTAGTGGTGTGTCCAAAACCTATGACGGCACCACCGATATGACCGGCGTGACATTAGGTTTATCTACGTTAGAAACTAATGATGTGGTCACTGTAAACGGCATGGGTGCGTTTGCGCAAAAAAATGTCGGCACTAACCTTGGCTACACCGTGAGTAATCTCACCTTAAGTGGCACAGATGCCGGTAACTATTACCTTAGCGGCGGCGCTTCACTGACAGGAAGCGATGGCACGATTAGCGCCAAAACCTTAACTTTAAACAATATTGCGGCGAGTGACAAAGTGTACGACGGTTCGGCTAACGCAACGGTCAGTGCGGATTTAGCAGGCCTGGTCGCAACAGATAGCGGCGCGGTAACGGTTGCGATTAGCGCGACCTTTGCTGATAAGAATGTCGGCACCAATAAAGCAGTGAGCATCAATAGTGTCACCCTTAGCGGTAGCGAGGCGGCAAACTATAGCATCGCGAGTACGGCGCCTGCGCAAACAGCGAACATTTCGCGCCTTAACTCGGTGACTTGGGTTGGGGGCACAAGTGGCAACTGGTTCAACCCAGCTAACTGGGCGGGCGGCGCGATACCGGATTTAGCTAACGTGGCGAATGTCGTTATCCCTAGTGGCGTGATAGTCAATTTTGATACCAGTGACGCGACGGGTGGCGCACAAACTGGCGCGGTTGAGGTTGATGCCTTAGGTACTAATGGTACGCTCATTCAAACTAACGGTAGCTTGAATATTGGTGCGGGTGGCACGACCTTGTTTAGCTATGTTCAAAATGGCGGCACTTTTACTAACGCTGGTAGCACAACCCTAAACAACTTTAGCCAAACTGACGGTAGTTTTTCGTCTACGGGTGACTTTAGCGCGACTAACTTTAGTCAAAGTGGTGGTAGCACCACCTTAGGCGCGGATTTGACCGTGAACAGCGAGTTTAGCCAAGGCACTAGTGGTAGCGTTACGGTGAGCGGCGATAGCACGATAACGGATAACAGCGCTGGCATGGTAGTGGGTAATCTTTCAACACAAGGTAATACCACAATTACCAGCAACGGCGGTGCAATCAGTCAGGCGAATGGGACAACATTAATTGCCAACGGTACCACCTCGCTAACCGCCCGCAATGGCGGGACGGCGGCGGATATTTCGCTTAATGGGGCAAATAATAATTTTGTGGGCGAAGTCAGCGCGAATGGCGCAAATATTACCTTGATAGATGGCGTGGGTGATTTGGTTTTGGCGGATGTCACGGCGAGCGCCAAATTAGACGCACGCGCCACGGCCAACGTGCTGTTAAATGGCGCGCTGAATGTCGATAGTGTCGAATTGTTGGCAACAAATGGCCATATCACCCAAGGTACAAATTCGACGCTGGTTGTTGCAACTGGCGAAACCGATTTAAGCGCCGCTGGTGCAATTAGTTTGGCTCAGGCCAACGATTTTAACGGCGCGGTGAATATCGCCAATGCCACAGATGTGGTTCTAAATGATACTAATGCGCTTGAATTGGGGGCGATAGCAATGAGTGGCGCCTTGGAAGTAGCGGCGCAAAATAATATCAGTCAAAAACCCAATACCGGTATTGTGAGCGGCGGGCAGGTTAATTTTGCGTCAACGACGGGCAATGTGGTGTTGGACAGTGTGACAAATAACTTTGGTGGTCGTTTTGATGCCAGCGGACAGCAGGTGGCGCTTACCAATTATAACCAGCCGCTGAGTTTGGGCGACATTGTGGCGCAAACGGCGTTAAATATCGTTACTAATAACCAGCCGATTACGCAAGCGCCAAATACGACGATTAAGTCAAACGGCACTAGCGCAATGGATGCAGGCAGCTCAAGTATTGCCTTGACTAACACCGGCAATGATTATGGCGCGATTACGCTGAACGCTGCACAAGTCACACGAGCGGAAACCCTATCCGAAACTGCAGCTCGATTATCCGCAGACGAAGCGGCACGCTTAGCTGCAGAAGAAGCCGCACGCTTAGCCGCAGAAGAAGCCGCACGCTTATCCGCAGAAGAAGCCGCACGCTTAGCCGCAGAAGAAGCCGCACGCTTAGCCGCAGAAGAAGCCGCACGCTTAGCTGCAGAAGAAGCCGCACGCTTAGCCGCAGAAGAAGCCGCACGCTTAGCCGCAGAAGAAGCGGCACGCTTAGCCGCAGAAGAAGCGGCACGCTTAGCCGCAGAAGAAGCCGCACGCTTAGCCGCAGAAGAAGCCGCACGCTTAGCCGCAGAGGAGGCAGCCGCCGCAACGCAATTAGCGAATGCGGATGAGGTGAAGCGCGACGCGATTGCCAATGCGCAACAACAAGCGGCAACGGCTGAATCGGCAACAAAAACAACGCAGGCCGTGACAAATGTCAACGTTGAGCAGTTGATTCAGCTGGTCGCCAATGCGCCGCTTACTTCAACCGATTTTAATGGCGTTTCAACCACGCGTTCGGGTGATTTTAACCTTGTGTTTGTATCAACCGATACGCTGTCTGCTTCGCTGGACGAAAAGGGTATTGTGGACGTTAATCTGGATGATATGAGTTCATTGATGCGCTTTTTGGAGGCAAATAACCTCTTGGAGCAAGGGCGTTTAGTGGTGGTGAATAATGGCATACGGTTGCCGTTCTTATTAACGCGACAAGATGTGAATTTCTAGGAATTTAAATGCGTAAACCTAACAGAAAAAAGATATGTCTGATGAATAAATCCAGCCAAAGCTTAGCCGCTTTACTCGCCAGTCCGTTGTGGGTATCGGTGGCGTTGGCAACGCCGCCAGATGCGGGGCAAACGCTACAGCAGTTGCAGCAGGAGCCACCGAGTTTACCAAAAACCGATTCGTTATTAATTACCACGCCGCAAACACAAATCGATACACCGCCGGGCGGGCCGAAAGTGGCGGTGTCATCAATTCGATTTATTGGCCACACGTTATTTAGCGACGAACAATTAATCGCTGTGCTGGGCGAACAGGCATTGGGGCAGGCGTATGATTTGGCCGGACTTCGCCAGCTTGCCGAGCAGATAAGCCAGTTTTATCGCGAGCAGGGTTATCCGTTTGCGCGTGCATTTATTCCGGCGCAAAATTTAACCAATGGGCTGTTGACGATAGAGGTGCTAGAAGGACGCTATGGTCAAGTTAGCGTTATTTCTGAAGAAGAAAAGCTGCAACGTTACGCGCAACGATTTTTAGCCGGATTAGTGCCGGATACGGTAATGGAAAGCCGCGCCCTAGAGCGTGCGACCTTGATTTTAAGCGACCAGCCCGGGATAAAAGTCAGTCCGATTATTCAGCCGGGTTCTCAAACCGGTAGCGGTGATTTAATGGTTGATGTCCAACGCGATCGCTTGTTGAGCGGGAGTATTGGCGCCGATAACCACGGTAACCGCTATACCGGTAAACACAAGGTTAAGGCGAATTTGAATCTCAATAGCCCGTTTATGTTGGGTGATCAGTTTACGTTGAATGTTATGGCATCGGATTATCAGGATAGTAGCGGTTTGTTATTTGGTGGTGTGGGCTATAACTTGCCGCTCAATGGTGACGGTTTGCGCGCCAATATCAGTTACAGCCATACGTATTATCAGCTGGGTAAGGACTTTAAGAGTATCGATGCCGACGGGGTGGCGGATACTTATCTTGCCGGGTTAAGTTACCCGTTAATGCGTAGCCAGAAAACAAACCTGAATTTAAGTTTGAGTTTACAACATAAAGCGTTGAACGATGATCCGGGTAATCAGGCCGCAAGAGCGAAAAAGAACAGTGTCAGTGTGCCGCTAACGCTAAACTTCGATACGCGCGATGCTTTTGGCGGCGGCGCGGTGACATTCGGCTCTATTAGTTGGACTAAGGGGGATTTATCCCTAGACAATACACTTAAGGCAGGCGATGTTAATAATACACGCGGCGCATTTGACCGTTTTAATTTAGATTTGGCGCGTTTGCAGTCTTTGCCGTCTAATTTGAATTTATATGTGCGCGGGTCGGTACAGTGGGCGAATAAAAATCTGGATTCATCGGAAGGGTTTGGTATTGGCGGCATTGCTGGTGTGCGCGCGTATCCGACCGGAGAAGGGTATGGCAACGTCGGTTGGGTTACGCAAACCGAGTTGCGTTATAACTGGAGTGCGTATTTGAGTCCGTATGTGTTTTATGATGTCGGCAGCAGCACGGCGAATCAAACTTCGGTTGGAGATAATCCGGTGAAGGATTTAAGTGGTAGCGGGTTTGGTTTGCGTGTTAATTATAAGGGGTGGAGCGCAGACTTGGCGGCCGCTTGGCGAATCAATGGTGGCAGGCCTGCTGATGCTAAAACGCCAGATGAAACGCCGAGGATTTGGTTGAGTATTAATTATCAGCTCTAACTCGGGGTCGCTTAAATGCCCCAAATAGTATTAACAACGCCCCATATTTGGGGCGTTGTTGTTTAAAAGGTCATATTTTTCAGCTTGGTTTTATTTTCTTTTTGGAAAAGGTGTTTTTGTGATTCGATGATTATCATTTATATGGAAAAAATATACACTGTTTATCAGGTTATCAGTTGCGTTAAATCGTTACGGATTGTTTAAGGTCTGTTGATATTGGTTGTTACTGATTGATCAATCGATTTGCCGTTAATCTCTGAATAGATTTAGTGTTTAGTGAAAACGATTGATGCAAATAAATATATTTAAAAATCGATGATGTAATACTTAAAAACCTCGCGCGTTCGTGTCTTTGTGATTCAAAAATGAATTGGCAACAGACCCGGGCGCTTAGTTTGGGAGAAAAGCAATGAGAAAGTGGCAAGCGGTTTGTGTGGGTTTGAGTTTGATGGGAGCGGTGGCGTATGTGCAGGCAAAACCGCTAACGTATGACATTGATGTGCCCGGTATGCACGCGTCTATTAATTTTAAAGTTAATCACTTAGGTTACAGTTGGTTATTGGGGCGTTTTGATAAGTTTGAGGGGTATTTTATAGAGGATGGGCAGAATCCGGCGAACGAAAAAGTGGAGGTAAAGATTGATACACGTAGTATTAATTCGAACCACGCTGAGCGGGATACACATTTGCGCAGTGATGATTTTTTAAATGCCGAAGCTCATCCTCAGGCTCGATTTGTCAGTACACGCATCGCTAACGAAGCAGACGGCTTAAAGCGCATTGAAGGCGAGTTTACCCTCAATGGGGTGACAAAACCGATGGTCATTATGGCGCGCAAGGTCGGCGAAGGCCAAGATCCTTGGGGTGGGTATCGTGCTGGTTTTGAAGGCTCGACACGCATTAATATGAAGGATTACGGCTTTAAAATGGATTTAGGACCGGCATCGGCACAGGTGTATTTAGACTTGCATATTGAAGGGGTGCGCCGCGATGAACTGAAATAGACGGCTTCAAATCGATGGAATAAACAGGCCTGCTAATTTGCAGGCCTGTTTGTTTTGTGTGGATTAAATTCCCGCTGCTTGCGGCTGCATGATGATGAGTACGCCTTGAGTGCCGATATAGCTGATGGCTAGAAAGCTGTAGGCCCAAATCGTGTAGCGGGCGGCCTTTTGTCCGCGCCAACCAAATTGAAAGTGTCCCCATAAAAACAGCAGGTAGGTGATCCAAGCGAGAACAGAGAAAAAGGTTTTATGTGCTAATTTTTGATCAAAAAAGTTGTCGATAAAGTAGGCGCCGCTTAATAACGCCAGCGTCAAAATAACAAAGCCGATAATGACAAGTTGAATCAGGGTTTTTTCCATTACTTGCAACGGAGGCAGGGCTTGTATCAGATTTGTCAGGTTGCGTTTTTGAAAGCGTTTTTCTTGGATGGAAAATAAAATCGCTTGCGCGGTGGCTAAGCCCAACACGCTGTAGGCAAAAATAGAAATGACAACGTGCAGGCCTAAGCTGTAGGCGATAGGGTGTAAGTCACCGAGTAAATGCGGTAGCAAAGTAACGGAAGCGGCGAGCGGGAAAATAAAAATGCCTAAGCTCTCAGTGGGTTTATTGATGGTAATCAGCAGAAGGCTAAATACGCCAATCCAGCCGATAAGCGACAGGCCGTTACCAAAGCTAAATACCATGCTTTCTGGGGTGAACAGTGTGAGGGTGAGTGAAATGGTGTGTAAAACCAGCGCGAAGGCGGCGCTGACTAAAATCGGCATACGCAATGATAAGCCTGCGGTTTCCTTATGGCGAACACAGCGCATTAAATAATAACTGCTCAAAAGGTAGAGGCTGCTGGCCATGAGCGCACTGAGGATGCTGATCATTCAATGGGTTCCTGAGGTTTAAGAGGTTATGGGTGCCTATAGATAAGCATATCCGCTATAATAGCGAAATTCTAAGTTAATGAGAAGAATTCTCTTACGCCGACTTGCTATCCGGTTAGCAGCGGCTTGGCTTGACCACATTCGGTTGGGTTTAATATAGGCGAGTGGAGACCCTTTTATTATGTTTGACAATTTATCAGAACGTTTAGCGAAAACGTTTAAAACTCTGCGCGGACAAGGGCGTTTGACCGAGGATAACATTAAAGATGCGTTGCGCGATGTACGGCGTGCGTTGTTGGAGGCGGATGTTGCGCTGTCGGTGGTAAAGGGGTTTATTGATCAAGTACAGGCTAAAGCGATTGGTCAGGAAGTGTCTTTGGCGCTGAATCCAGGGCAGGCGTTTATTAAAATTGTACGTGAGCAGTTGGCGGAGGTCATGGGGCTGGAAGCGGCGCCGTTGAACTTTAATGTCGAACCGCCAGCGGTGGTTATGGTCGCCGGCTTACAAGGGGCGGGTAAAACAACCTCTGTGGCAAAGCTGGCGCGCTGGTTAAAAGAGCGCGAAAAGAAAAAGGTGATGGTGGTATCGGCCGATATTTATCGTCCGGCGGCGATCAAGCAGCTTGAAACCTTGTCGGCACAGGTGGGGGTGGCTTTTTCACCTTCGCGTGCCGACGAGGATCCGGTCGCGATTGTGGAGCGCGCGCGCAGCGAAGCGAAAAAGCAGTTTATGGATGTGTTGTTGGTGGATACCGCCGGGCGTCTGCACGTCGATGAAGCGATGATGGCTGAGATAAAAGCGCTGCACCAGTCGGTTAAACCGATAGAGACGCTGTTTGTCGTTGATGCGATGACTGGGCAGGATGCGGCGAATACGGCGAAAGCGTTTCATGATGCTTTGCCGTTGACCGGGGTGATTTTAACCAAGACGGATGGTGATGCGCGCGGCGGTGCGGCGTTGTCCATTCGCCAAATTACCGGTAAGCCGATTAAGTTTATTGGCGCGGGCGAAAAAACGGAAGCGTTAGAGTTGTTCCATCCTGATCGGATGGCCGGACGTATCTTAGGCATGGGTGATGTGCTGAGTTTGATCGAGGAAGCCGAAAGCAAGATCGATCATAAAAAAGCAGAGGCCTTTGCTAAAAAAATCCAAAAGTCCGGTCAGTTTGACTTGGAGGATTTTCGCCAGCAATTACAGCAGATTCAAAGTATGGGCGGTATTGGCGGCTTGATTGGCAAGCTACCAGGAATGGGGCAGGTAAAAAACCAACTCAATGAGGGCGTAGCGGAGAAGGAGTTTAAGCGTTTGGAGGCGATTATTAATTCTATGACGCCACAAGAACGTGCGCATCCGGCGTTATTAAAAGGTTCACGTAAGCGTCGCATTGCGGCAGGTTCCGGTACCCAAGTGCAGGATGTTAATAAGTTGCTCAAGCAATTTGAGCAGATGCAAAAAATGATGAAAAAGGTGTCTAAAGGCGGTTTGAAAAATATGATGCGCGGTATGGGCGGGAAGGTGCCGCCCGGTATTGGCGGGATGCCACGTTAGTTGCATCGGCTGCGGTTAAATGTGTTGTGATTGCTGATGTAGGTGTGTATAATCACGCGCTTGATTCAAAGTCCCGTTAGGGGCTTTGTTATTTTGGATAGAAGAATTTGTTGGTGAGATTTCTCGCCATCGCCTGATTTACCATAAAGGAGCAAACATGGTTGTCATTCGTTTAGCACGTGGCGGTTCAAAAAAACGTCCTTTCTACAAACTCGTTGTTTCGGATAGTCGTAACAGCGTAACTGGCCGCTTTATTGAGCAGGTCGGCTTTTTTAATCCTACAGCACGTGGCGGTGAAGAGCGTTTGCGTGTAGATCAGGCGAGAGTGTCTCACTGGGTTGCGCAAGGTGCGCAAATGAGTGATCGCGTAAAAAGCCTGGTTAAAAGCGCGTAATAGCGTTCTCGGCTGAAAAGTGGAAAATACAAGACTTCTTGTCGGCCGAATTAACGGCGTGTACGGCGTAAAAGGGTGGGTTAAGGTTTATTCTTTTACCGATCCGGTTGGTAATATTTTGAGTTATCGTCCTTGGTGGGTTAAGCGTCAAGGACAGTGGGTGGCAATGAACGTTGTGCAAACCCATGAGCCTCAAGGCGGTAAAGCGATAGTGGCGCACCTTGAGGGCGTTGATTCTCGCGAACAAGCGCGCGAATTGATGGGGTGCGATATTGCGGTGGATCGGGCGCAATTACCGGTAGATGATGACGGATTTTATTGGGCCGATTTAATCGATTGTCGCGTTAAAAATACCGAAGGTGAGTGGTTGGGTCAGGTGAGTGAGTTAATCGAAACTGGTGCCCATGATGTATTGCGTGTGAAAGGCGAGTCAAGTTATCTGATTCCGTTTGTAATGGATGTGTTTGTGACTGATGTTGATTTGGCGCAACGTGTTATTACGGTGAATTGGGATGCTATGGCGGATGACGTGTAGCCGATGAGGTTTGATGTTATCACGCTGTTCGATAAGATGTTTGAGGCATTAACCGAACAGGGTATTAGTCGGCGTGCGTATCAAAACGGGTTGTTTGAGCTGCAGTTTTGGAATCCGCGAGACTTTACCTTTGATCGTCATCAAACAGTCGATGATCGTCCTTATGGTGGTGGTCCGGGAATGGTGATGATGTATCAGCCGCTAAAAGATACCTTTAGCGCGCTAACACAAGCGTTAGCACCGCAAAAGCCGCACGTGATTTATCTTTCGCCGCAAGGCGAGCCACTGACGCAGCAAAAGGTGGAAAGCCTGATGCAGCATTCGCAGATTACACTGTTGTGTGGGCGTTACGAAGGGATAGACGAGCGTTTATTGCAAACTTGCGTTGATGAAGAAATTTGTGTCGGCGATTTTGTGGTCAGCGGCGGTGAGCTGCCAGCCATGATGCTGATGGATGCGATGATTCGGTTATTGCCCGGAGCATTAAATCATCAACAGTCGGCCGAGCAAGATTCGTTTAGTGATGGCTTATTAGATTGTCCTCATTATACGCGTCCCGAAATCGTGGACGGTATGGCGGTTCCGAAGGTGTTGGTTGAAGGGCATCATGCCAAAATCAATGCGTGGCGAGAACAGCAGAAATGGGTGCGTACCGCGACACGTCGTCCAGATTTAATTAAAAAATTGGCGCTAACCTCTGAACAACGTCAGCGACTAGACGCTTGGGTTAAGTTAGCAGATTAGTAAGTGTTGAAGCGATTTACATACAACACGCTTCAAACAATATGGAGAGCTTTAAGATGAGCGATATCATCAAGCGTATTGAAAACGAGCAAATGAATAAAGAAATCCCTGCTTTTGCACCAGGTGATACAGTCGTTGTGCAAGTTAAAGTAAAAGAAGGTACAAACGAGCGTTTGCAGGCTTATGAAGGCGTAGTGATTGCCAAGCGTAATCGTGGTTTGAATTCAGCATTCACTGTGCGTAAAATTTCTCACGGTGTTGGTGTTGAGCGTACCTTCCAAACTTACAGCCCATTGGTGGATAGCATTGCGGTGAAGCGTCGTGGTGACGTGCGCCGTGCAAAACTTTACTATCTACGTAACCTATCTGGTAAAGCGGCACGTATCAAAGAAAAGCTGTAAGCGATTCGTTTTGATTCGATGTTAGAAAAGCTGTCCTTGTGGCAGCTTTTTTATATCTGTAATTTAACGGTTCTTATTTATATCAGAACGCTAAACGCTATGCTGTTTTGTCTAGGGAATGGATAAATCAAGTTTTGGTTAATTGCTGAATGGTTTTGTTGGTAGTAAAAGCAGTAAATATAAACAACTCTGTGCAACCAAGGCTTAATACGATAAAACGTGTTTTGCCCTTTTGGCTTTGTGGTTTGAGCTAGATTATCAGAAGGTCCTGTGCCTAGTCTTGTATTTTGATGATGTGCTGGGTGTGAATTGGTTGTGGGGGTTGTCAGTAGGTCATAATCAGTCTGCTATCAACCAAGGATGATTGATAGCAAGACCGGATTAGGCGCGCATAAAGTTGTCAATGCGGTCAAGCGCGGTTTGTAGGTTGTTCAGGCTGGTTGCGAATGAGATGCGTAAATGTCCTTCGGCGCCAAAACCGGAGCCGGGGACGGTGGCGACATCAACTTGTTCTAAAATGGCGGTAGCGAAATCGGCATCGGAGTGAAATCCTTTGGTCAGCATCGCTTGTTCGACATTGATAAACATATAAAAGGCACCATCTGCCGGAAGGCATTTAAACCCAGGAATTTGGTTTACGCGTTCTACAACAAATTCATGGCGCGATTTAAAGGCGCTTAGCATGGTTTGGATGCAGGCCTGATCGCCGTTAAGTGCGGCAACGGAGGCGCGTTGTGAAATAGAGCAGGGATTGGAGGTGCTTTGTGATTGTACGGTTTTCATTGCGTCGATAATGGCTTTGGGCCCTGCGGCATACCCTATGCGCCAGCCAGTCATGGAATAGGCCTTGGATACGCCGTTAAGAACCAAGGTGCGCGCGGTTAATTGTGGACAAACTTGTAAAATATTCACAAAGGGTGTGGAGCCAAGCACAATGTGTTCGTACATATCGTCAGAGGCAACGAGTACTTGTGGGTGGCGTAGTAGAACGTCAGCAAGGGCTTGTAGTTCGCTGGCGCTGTAGATAGCGCCAGTCGGATTGGAAGGGCTGTTAATCACCAGTAGCTTGGTTTTGGGGGTGATGGCGGCTTCGAGTTGGGTCGGTGTAATTTTAAAATTTTGTGAAATGTCCGTTTCGATAATAATCGGTTCACCACCAGCGAGTAGTGCCATGTCGGGATAAGAGACCCAGTAAGGTGCGGGAATAATGACCTGGTCGCCATCGTTTAAAATCGCTTGGCAAAGGTTGTAAAAACTTTGTTTGCCGCCGCTGGATACGAGGATTTCGTTGAGTTGGTAGTCGAGCCCGTTATCGCGTTTGAATTTTGCCTGTATTGCTTGTTTGAGTTCGGGGGTGCCGTCAACAGCGGTATAGCGCGTGTCGCCTTGAGTAATGGCGTCGATGCCGGCTTGCTTAATGTGATCGGGGGTGTCGAAGTCGGGCTCGCCGGCGCCAAGGCTTATGATGTTTTTACCAGCGCGTTTTAACTCCGCCGCTTTGGCGGTGATGACAAGAGTAAGGGACGGTTTAACACGATTGACTCGATCAGAAAGCAAGCTCATTTCTCTCTCTCAGCTTTGTATAATAAGGACGCTTGTTAAAGATAAGCGGATTTGTTGGTGGTCACGCATTGGACGTGAAGCACGCAGTTGAGTGGGGATTGATGCTTTGACGCAGACAGCCCGCTCAGTAATAAAAATAACTCTTTATTTTACTGCATTTGTGCGTTATTGAAAGTGGTTTGCAAAAATTGTTTTAGGGAACATTATGGCTAAAGCCTTTGAATTGGTATCAAATTATCAGCCCGCCGGTGATCAACCGACGGCGATTGCACAGTTGGTGGAAGGGTTAGAGGATGGTGAGGCATTCCAAACCTTGTTGGGCGTGACCGGTTCGGGTAAAACCTTTAGCGTGGCGAATGTGATTCAGCGAGTGCAGCGCCCAACCATTATTATGGCGCATAATAAAACACTGGCGGCGCAGTTGTATGGCGAAATGAAGTCGTTTTTTCCGCATAATGCGGTGGAATATTTTGTGTCTTATTATGACTATTACCAGCCGGAGGCTTATGTGCCAGCTTCGGATACGTATATTGCAAAAGATGCGTCGGTGAACGAGCAGATTGAGCAGTTGCGTTTATCGGCAACTAAGGCATTAATGGAGCGTGAAGACGTTATTTTGATTGCCACGGTGTCGGCCATTTACGGCTTGGGTGATCCGCAGCAGTATTTGAGTATGATGTTGCAGTTGCGTTTAGGTGATGTGATAACGCAGCGCGATATTTTACAGCGCTTGGTGACGATGCAGTATACGCGTAATGATTTTGAAATGTATCGCGGTACGTTCCGAGTGCGCGGTGATGTGGTTGATGTGTTTCCCGCCGAGGCGGAGCAGTTTGCTGTGCGCATTGAGTTGTTTGATGATGAGGTTGAGGCGTTAAGTTGGTTTGATCCTTTAACCGGTGAGCAGGTGAATAAAGTGACCCGTATCACGGTGTATCCTAAGTCGCACTATGTGACGCCGCGTGAGCGTATTTTGGAAACAATTGAACAGGTGCGAGTGGATTTGAAAGCGCGTTTGGATGAGTTGCGTGGGTTGAATAAATTAGTTGAAGCACAGCGTTTAGAGGAACGCACGCGCCTAGATTTAGAGATGATGATGGAGTTGGGTTATTGTCAAGGGATTGAGAATTATTCGCGCTATTTATCTGGTCGCGCTCCGGGTGAGGCGCCGCCGACTTTGATCGATTATTTGCCCAAAAATGCGTTGATGGTTATTGATGAAAGCCATGTCACGATTCCGCAAATTGGTGGGATGTACAAGGGGGATCGTTCACGTAAGGAAAATTTGGTGCAGTATGGCTTTCGGTTGCCTTCGGCGATGGATAATAGGCCGATGCGTTTTGATGAATTTGAGCGTTTAATGCCGCAAACGATTTTTGTGTCGGCGACACCGGCGCAGTACGAACTTACGCATAGCTCTAAGGTCGTTGAGCAGGTGGTGAGGCCGACCGGGTTGACTGATCCGCTGTTGGAGGTGCGTCCAGCTACAACGCAAGTTGATGATTTACTGGGTGAAATTCATCGTGTTGTGGCCAAACAACAGCGCGTGCTGGTCACCACGTTGACTAAGCGTATGGCGGAGGATTTAACCGATTATTTGGAAGAGCATCGCGTAAGAGTAAGGTATTTACATTCCGATATCGATACGGTGGAGCGGATTGAGATTATTCGTGATTTGCGTTTAGGTGAGTTTGATGTGTTAGTGGGGATTAACCTGTTACGCGAAGGCTTAGACATTCCGGAAGTGGCGCTGGTGGCGATTTTAGATGCAGATAAGGAAGGTTTTTTACGCTCAGAGCGTTCGCTGATTCAAACAATCGGGCGTGCCGCACGTAATCCGGATGGACGAGCGATTTTATATGCCGATAAAGTCACTCGATCGATGCAGTTGGCGATAGATGAATCCGAGCGCCGTCGACAAAAACAGCTGGCATTTAATCTGGCTCATGGCATTACGCCGACGGCGTTGAATAAAAAGGTTGCCGATATTCTTGAGCATTCGCCCTATGCCAGTAAGCCGTCACGCTATGGCGAGACTAAAAAAGTCGCCGAAGGTGGCGCCGATTACGATGACAAAGATTGGCAGGCCTGCAAACCAGCGGAGTTGGCGAAACTGATTAAGCAAACTGAAAAAGCCATGTATGAGGCAGCTAAGGCGTTGAATTTCGAAGAGGCGGCGCAGTTGCGCGACAAGCTTAAAACCTTGAAAAGTCATATGGTAGGGATAGGGGATTTACGTTAGAATGACGCCCTATTATCGGCACCTTGATTAAGTCGTAGTGGCTTAGTTAAGTTTATCGGCTTGGTTGAATCGGCCCCGGTTAGGTTTCGGGAAAAACGTTAGGTTTTTGATGATTTAGACGTGTGAAAGGATGGTTTTGTGCGCTGGACTGCAAACGTGATACACAATTTATGGATTAAATCAGGCGTTTTGGCGTTTGCCCTGTTGAGTTTTTTGCCCGCGAGTGCACAAGATGATCCGGCGTTGGCGATTCAAAAAGCGATTGAAAATGGTGAATTAGCGCAAGCGCAATCTTTGTTGCAACAAGGGCAGCTGTCGGAGTTTCAGCAAGGCTATTTGACCGGTTGGTTGCAACTTAAACAAAACAAAAGCGATGCGGCGTTGGCGACTTGGCAAACCTTACGCGAGCGTTTTCCGACGAGTTTGGAGCTGGGTAATAACTTGGCTGTATTGTTAATGCAGAACAAGCGCTTCGATGAGGCGCAGCAGATTTTAGAAAAAACCCTTCATGCTGATCGTCAAGTGTCCAAAGCCTTAGATAATTTAAATAAAATTTACAGTTATCAAGCGCAGCAAGCCTACAACAATGTGTTTCGGCGCATCGAGCCAGAGGTGCCACAAGGAACTTGGTTAGCGCTGACGGAGAAGTCGGATGTGGCGGTGGTTGAAGCGGCGTTTGCCGAAATGGATGCCGTATTGTCGGCGCTAGAGGGTTGGCGTCAGGCTTGGTCAAACAAACAGGTTGCGTCCTATTTGAATGCGTATGATAGCGAGTTTGTACCGCCGCAGGGGCAGAGTTTAGCTGCGTGGAAAAATGCGCGTAAACGTAGCCTAAGTTCACCGCGTTTTATTGATGTGTTTTTATCAAATACCGAAATCACGCCGTTAGCGGATGATCTTGTGCGGGTTACGTTTGTGCAACGCTATCGTTCAGATCGCTTTCGCGATGAAGTCAACAAGGTGTTGTTACTAAAATTACGTGACGGGCAGTGGAAAATTGTGCAGGAGACAGTCACTTCATGAAGGCTAAATCAGTTTTGGCGTATTGTTTAGGTTTGACCTATGCGTTGCTTTCCCCGACGGGGCTGGCGCAAAAGATTGAGCCGGCGTCTACTTTACAAGCAGAAAAAATGTTGATTGAGGCGTTGCAACGCCTCAATGCCTATCAGTTAAATGAGGCCTTAGATTTGGCCACGACTTTAACGAAAAACTATCCTGATTATCACTTGGCGCAGATGCTTAAAGCGGATTTATTATCGATTCGAGCCGGTAATTTTGCGCTGTTATCCCAAGTCGCCCAGCATTATCCGCGAACCGTGTCACGGCTAAAGTCTGAAGCGGAGGTGCGCTGGCGTCATGCGCATTCCGACGAAAACCTTGCCTACAGCGTGCTGGATAACGCGGTGTTGAAGGTGGGTAAGCAGCCACACGTGGTGATTGTGAACTTAGAAGCGAGCCGTTTGTATTTGTATGAAAACAGAGAGGGGCAGCTACATTTGCTGGCAAACTATTATATCTCGATGGGGACTGGCGGCGCCGGAAAGCAGCGCGAGGGTGATCGCAAAACGCCAATAGGGGTGTATCACATTACCGATTGGGTGCCGGGTGAGCGTTTAGCCGATTTATATGGCTTTGGTGCGTTGCCGCTGAATTACCCGAATATTTGGGATCAGGCGTTGGGGCGTACCGGTCATGGGATTTGGTTGCACGGCACGCCAAGCGATACGTTTAGTCGTCCGCCACAATCAAGCCAGGGTTGTGTGGTGTTGAATAATCAGGAAATGGGTAGTTTGGTAACCCGTTTTAACGTATCGTTAGCGACGCCGGTATTGATTGTCGAAAAACAAGCAAATATGGCGTATATGGAAGCGGAAAAGCTGGAAGTGTTGAGTGAAATTAACGCTTGGCTAGCGGAGCAAGGCCAGCGTTTTGACTGGTCGAAAGTGAGTGTTTATCGCTATCCGAGCGAGGAAGGATTGTATTATGCAACCTTCCCTGCTTCAGAGCAGGAAGATCATCTTGTTCATCAATATTGGCGGCGTAACCATGATGGCGGTTGGCAGTTGGTATTACAAACAAAAGATCCGAAATTTATCAAGACTCGACTGTCGTAGAGTCCACTTTAAGTTGGACAATACGATAAGCGTTGATGGTGTTTTAGCAGGCCTGCTAATAAAGTGTGTGCCTGCTAATAAAGTGTGTGGAAATTGATTTTTGAACCACGATGAGGCGAAGTTTTGAGGTCTTAGTTCACTGTGCTTTGTATGTATTTTTGCAGGTGTTTGTTTGTATCAATGGTTTTTCTTGGATTTTAAAGCATGGTTTATCAATCAGTTACGGCAAAATATCCATAGTCTTTAGTCAAGATTTAAAAATCGCGGTCCAGTGGTTGCAGTTTATGGTCAATCCATTCGTTCATATCTTGCCAAATTTGTAATACTTCTTTTTCATTCGGCAAACGTCCTGCCGCTTCTAACTCGATGGTAAGAACCGGAATGCCCAAATATTCTCCGGCATAACGCCCCAATGAGCCGGGAAACGTGCCGAGTTGTTGTAGTTTTAGATGCCCTACTTTATCTGGACGAGCAAACTCTGGGCCGTCATAGTCGAGTAAACCATAGGGGGCATGAATTGAGATAATTGCATCGGGTTGAAAGGCTTGAATGACGGCAACCTGCCATTGGGTTTCCGGTTCGCTGGCCGGACCGTCGCCGGGGTAGCGTCGAGGGTTGGATTGATAATAGGTTTGCCAAAAATGATGTGCGCTGGTTTCCCAGTCAGGTGTAGGGAAGTTGCGGTTTAAATCTACGCCATTGGCATTTTGACGTTGCGCAGGATTAAAAAATAACGAGTCTGGATTGGCTAGGGGTAAAAATAACCAGTGGTGTTCAATCGCTTGTGGATTGTCTAGCATGGTTTTCATCCACAAATAGCCAATACTGATGGCGGAATATTCATCGCCATGCACGCCGCCAATCGCTAGTACGCGGGCTTTCGGTCGTTTTTGTGGCGCCGGTGTGAATTCCTTATGGACCAGCGGTTGACCTTTGACGCTGCGAAACTCATTGTGCTGCAGGTTAAAATCAAGACAAGGTGCGTATTCTACGGTGCGAAGCTTTTTTGACCAGTCATGGCAAAAGCGTTCAATCAGTTTGCTGTCTTGTTCGGCGCTTGCGCCGACTTGCGCATACAGGCTGAGGCTAAAGGCGTATAAGGCGATGAGGAAGAAGCGTTTAGTCATGTTCGATGCTCAACTCGGTGGGGGATGTTTCTGCTGTAGGTTTGGGGCGCTGGCTGTTGAGTTTGATTTGCAGGCGCAAATCGTTCACTGAGTCGGCATTGCGCAATGCGTCTTCGTAGCGAATTAAACCGGCTTCATACAGGTCAAACAAGGCCTGATCAAAGCTTTGCATCCCTTGTTCACGCGATTGCGCAATCAACGCTTTCATTTCATCGACGCGGCCTTTAAAGATCAGCTCCGCCATACGGGGTGTATTGACTAAAATTTCAATTGCCGCCACACGTCCACCGTCTATTTTAGGAATCAGACGTTGTGAAATGATCGCTTTTAAATTCAGCGATAAGTCCATGAGTAGCTGGCTACGGCGCTCTTGGGGAAAAAAGTTAATAATGCGATCTAACGCTTGGTTGGTGTTGTTGGCGTGGAGGGTAGATAGGCATAAATGACCAGTTTCGGCAAACGCAATCGCATGATCCATCGTTTCACGGTCGCGAATTTCGCCGATAAAAATCACATCTGGCGCTTGACGTAAGGTGTTTTTTAGTGCGGTTTCGTAGGAGTCGGTATCGACGCCGACTTCGCGTTGGGTAATGATGCAGCCTTGGTGCGGGTGGACAAATTCAATCGGATCTTCAATCGTAATAATATGACCTTGCGAATGGCGATTGCGGTGACCAATAAGGGCCGCCAGCGAGGTTGATTTACCTGAACCGGTACCGCCGACAAATAAAATCAATCCGCGTTTTTCGAGTATTAACTCTGTTAAGTGGGGAGGCAGGCCAAGTTGATCAAGCTCTGGAATCTCGCTATTGATCACGCGAACAACCAAGCCGGGCTGACCTTGTTGGATAAACGCATTCACTCGAAAGCGTGATACACCAGGGAGTTGATAAGCGAAGTTGGCTTCATGTTGCGCTATAAAGCTTTCACGTTGTGCTTCATTCATTAAGCCAAATACCAGTTTTCGGCAGGCCTGCGCTGTGAGTGGATCGCTTAGGGTTTTAAGTTTGCTGTCCACTTTAATCGAAATCGGCGCGTGAGCGGTAATAAACATATCTGAACCGCCATGCTTAACAAAAGCCTGAAGCAAGGCGTGTAGTTGGTCGCGTATCGTTTGTGCGCTCATTCGCTTTGCTCGCTAAACAGGGCTTTATTCACCGCTTTGCGTTTGGCTTCATCGATGCTGACCAAACCGTTTTGCACTAAGCGTTGCAGGTTTTGATCCAGCGTTTGCATCCCCAGTTGATTTGAGGTTTGGATAACGGAATACATTTGCGGGACTTTGTCTTCACGAATTAAGTTACGAATCGCTGAGGAACCGAGCATAATTTCGTGGGCGGCGACGCGTCCGCCGCCGACTTTCTTTAATAATGTTTGCGAAATGACCGCGCGTAGCGATTCGGAAAGCATTGAGCGTACCATTTGTTTTTCATCTCCCGGGAAGACATCGATGATACGATCGATGGTTTTAGCGGCCGAGCTGGTGTGTAACGTACCAAAAACTAAATGGCCCGTTTCAGCGGCGGTAAGGGCGAGACGAATGGTTTCCAAATCGCGCAATTCACCCACGAGAATCACATCTGGGTCTTCACGCAAGGCCGAGCGCAGAGCGTTGCTAAAACTGAGGGTATCGCGGTGAACTTCGCGCTGGTTAATTAACGAGCGCATGGGTGTGTGAACAAATTCGATAGGGTCTTCTATAGTGAGAATGTGCGCATAGTGTTGTCGATTGATAAAGTCTACCATTGCGGCCAGTGTGGTGGATTTTCCCGAACCGGTCGGGCCAGTGACTAACACAATGCCGCGCGGGGTGAGCGCGATGTCTTTAAAAATAGCGGGGGCGTTGAGTTCTTCAAGGCTGAGTACTTGACTGGGAATGGTTCGAAACACCGCGCCGATTCCTCTATTTTGTTTAAAGACATTAACACGAAAACGCGCGACATTTGGCAGTTCAAATGAAAAATCCACTTCTAAATTCGCTTCAAACTCTTTGCGCACGCCGTCGCTCATGACATCGTACGCCATACGTTGAATAATCGACGCTGACAGTTCGGGGGTGTCGATGCGCCGTACATCGCCTTGTGTGCGTAACATGGGGGGCATTCCCGCTGACAAGTGTAGGTCTGATGCCTGCTGTTTAACGCTAAATTCAAGAAGTTGGGTAATATCCATACGCGATTCCGTCGCTGATTAATTTGGGAGATTAGGCCGCATTATAACCGATGCGCAAGCGATTGCCGATAGCTTACAAGCGCCAACAAAAAGCCGTGTGGATGGCGCTTGTATAGAAATATTCAATGACCTTTGTGCCTGTGTATCAACAATACTTGATGCTATAATTTTTAAGTTGGGTACCTTGCTTGATCCGCGGAGAGCTTGCAGGTACATTTCTTCGATTGCCAACGTCTTGCAGACGCTCATTGACGAATTCAACGAGGGACTTGCTTGTACGTTAATTATCACGGTTATAAAGGGTGATTCATGTCTAAAACTCCTTTGCTTATTGTTGAAGACGATCTTTCCTTGGCAAAAATGCTTGGCTCTGTATTAAGTTTGAAAGGTTACGAGGTGATACAGGCGCATGATGGTGAGCAGGCGTTAGCGGCGCTGGATAGTCATCCGCGCATACAATGCGTGATTCAAGATTTGGGGTTGCCGCCACAGCCGGATTCAATGGAAGCGGGTTTAGAAACCATGCAGCGAATCCTTCAGCAATCCCCTGCGGTGAAAATTATTGTGCTGACCGGACGTGGTAAACAGGAAGCGGCGATTCAGGCGATTCGTGAAGGCGCGTTTGATTTTTTCGAAAAACCGGTGTCGATGGATACGTTGGTGGCGTCTATTGAGCGTGCGTTGTTGTTTTTTGATGCAGAAAACAGTTTGCAAGAAGAGGGGTTGTACGCGATTCGTTTTAACTCAACCTTGGACGATGCAGGCTTAAAAGGCACCAAGGATTCGTTTGAGGCGCAACTGGTGCGTCGGGTGTTAATCGAAACCGACTATAACGTTAAAATGGCCTCATCACGTTTAGGGTTGCGTCGTGAAAATCTATATTACTTGTTGCGTAAACACAATATCGAGCTTGAGCGCAGCGGCGAAAACGCCTAAGGTTGTTTTTTCTTACGTGTCACCATCAGGGCCGTAGCCCTTTAACCAAGTTTATGCAGGGTAGGTTCAATACCTTGCTGTTTGTATTGGCGCCAGCGTAGCCGTCCCTTCTCAATCAGTTCTACTGATTGATCCAGCACTTCAATCGTGCGCTGATAGCGGTTGAACTGATCAAAAAAATCCGGGTGCAAATTAATTAGTACATCGTTACAGGGTGAGCTAATTTGTGCGCCGAAAAGTTGAATCGGTGCGTCGACTTGGTGCTCGAACGCGTGCGGAAAATAGCTGTGTTCGGGCGTGGTCCACAGCGTTTGGTCAAAGCGTTGCGCGTCTTGCGGGTGAGCAAAACGCACGTCTATACGCCGTTGCTGTTTGAGCGCTTTGCTCAACAGCTTAATAAGAAATAATTCGCGAGAACGTGCATCGCTGCTGGCAAGCACGTAAAACAATACGTCTTGCGTCGGATTAGTCATGTGCCGCCTGTTGCATAATAAATTCGACCAAGGCTGGAACTGGACGCCCAGTGGCACCTTTGTTTTGACCAGATTGCCAAGCGGTACCAGCAATATCTAAATGCGCCCATTTTACTTGTTTAGTAAAGCGCGCCAGGAATTGCGCAGCGGTAATAGTGCCGCCTTCGCGTCCACCGATATTCGCCATATCGGCAAAGTTAGATTTAAGTTGCTCATCCCATTCTTCACCCAGTGGCAGCGGCCAAAACAGATCATAGGTGGTTTTGCCTGCATTGATTAGGGCGTCGATTAGCGTTTGGTCATTGCCTAATAAGCCCGAAACGTGATTGCCAAGTGCAATTATGCAAGCGCCGGTGAGGGTGGCGATGTCGATCACTAGAGCGGGCTGATACGTTTGCTGGACATAGGTTAGCGCGTCGCACAAAATCAAGCGACCTTCGGCATCGGTATTAAGCACCTCGATGGTTTGCCCCGATAGCGAGGTGATAACATCGCCGGGTTTAAGCGCTTTGCCTGATGGCATATTTTCGGTGGCTGGGATAACGCCAACCACATTAATCGCGGGTTTGAGTTCGGCTAAGGCTTGGAAAACCCCCAGCACTGTAGCAGCACCGCACATATCATATTTCATTTCGTCCATGCTGGCGCCGGGTTTAAGCGAAATACCGCCGGTGTCAAAGGTGACGCCTTTGCCGACTAAGGCAATCGGCGCTTGATCGGCTTTGCCGCCGCGATAGGCTAAGCAAATTAGTTTTGGCGGGGTTTCGCTACCTTGGGCAACCGCCATAAATGAGCCCATACCCATTGCCAGCATTTGTTCGCGATCGAGTGCGTTAAATTCGAATCCGCCGCTTTGTGCCAGTTGTTGGGCGCTGTCGGCTAAATAAGCCGGGGTGCAGACATTGCTGGGCAGGTTGCCTAAATCTTGGGTGAGGGCCATGCCTAAGGCGGTAGCTTGCGCTTGTTGCAGGGCTTGTTGGTGGTTGGCTAAGGGCTCGGCCATAAAGCAAACTTGTTCGATTTTAGGTGTTTTGGGCGTATGTTCGCCTCGACTGGCATGAGCATAGTCATAAAAGCTGCGTTGTAGTTGGAGCGCGTTTTGATACAGTGACCAATCAGCTTGACGATCTTTTGGCGTGACGTGATGCGTGGTATTGAGAATGGCTTGTGCACCAGAGTTGTCTAGGTTTTTAGCCATAGCTTGCAGGCTGCTGATATAACTTTTTTCGCTGAGTTTTTCGGCCTCGCCGAAGCCAACAAGCAGTAAGCGCGGGCAATCGAGTTGGGCGACGAAGTGGAGCATCAGGGTTTGGCCGGGTTTGGCGAGAAAGTCCCCTTGTTTGAATAGCGATTCAATTAAGCCGTTAAGGGCGAAGTGGGCGGCGGCTGGGGTGGATTTACCTTCGCTGAAGACCGGTAAAACAAGGGTGTCAAATTGGCTAAGTTGTGGATTGGCTTGCAGTGTAAAATTGATTTTTTTCATTGAATGGGTCCTTTTTGCTAAGCGCTCGAGCGACGCGCTTTATAATAGGTAACATTTTAACGTGTGAGAGCGAATTTTTGCGTCTTCTTGATAAATATCTTTATAAAGAGCTGTGGCTGACGTTTTTAGCGGTGTTAGCGGTGTTGTTGCTTATTACCTTTGGCACGGAAACAGCGCGTTTGCTGGCGATGGCGGTGGAGGGCAGTCTGCCAGCATCGGTGGTGTTTGAGGTGTTGTTATTGAAAATACCGCCGGCGCTGGAAATTATTTTGCCGTTGGTGGCTTTGTTGGCGGTGATGTTGGTGGTGGGGCGGTTGTATCAAGATCAAGAAATGGTGGTGATGCAAACCTGCGGTATTGCCCCGAGTTATTTTCAACGCCGGGTGGCATGGTTTTTGGTGCCGTTGGTGTTGATGACCTTGGTGTTGACGCTTTGGTTGACGCCTTGGACATTTGCCCAAGAACGGCATTTAATTGCCAAGGCGCAGGTGTCGGCGCCGTTAGCAGGCCTGGTTGCCGGACGTTTTAATAGTTTGCCCAGTTCTAATGGGGTGATGTATGTTAAAGACATTGATACTCAGGGACGTTTGTCAGATGTTTGGATTCAGCTTCGTCAGGCAAATTCGGATGTGATGCTGAGCGCGCCGCGCGGACATTTTGAGCAGATTAATGGGCGTTTGGCGTTGATTTTGTTGGATGGCTATAGTTATGAGGGGGTGTTGCAGGGGGAGGCGATTGTGCATCGGCGTTTTGAACGTTTTGAGGCCTATTTACCGGATTTAACCCCGATGCAGGCCAATCCGCAACGCTGGGAAACCTCAACTTATGCGTTATGGAAAAGTGAGGATCCGGCGGATTGGGCGCTGTTGCAGTGGCGTTTTGTGGTGCCTGTGAGTGTGCTGGTATTGGGGTTGTTGGCGTTGAAGTTAAGCAAAACCGGGCCGCGTGAAGGGCGCTTTGCTAAAGTGTTTATCGCGCTTGTGTTATATGTGGTGTTTAATCAGTTGGTGGTGATGTCGCGTGAGGCGGTTTCTCATGGGAGTTTGAGTCCGTGGGTTGGCTTGTGGTGGGTGCCGTTGCTGTTTTTGGTTTATGCGTTAGTGCCAGACAGAATGTGGCGCAGAGACCGGCGAGGCGAACGATGAATCGTATTGAGCGTTATTTAGGGCGCGTGTTGTTGGTGCATACGTTGCTGGTTTGGTGTGTGTTGCTGTTGATTTTGGGTTTGTCCGAATTGATGTTGCAAATTGGCATGTTGCGCGATGGTTACACCTTGGTAAAAGGGCTGGCGTATGCGTTGCTTAAGCTGCCGGTGTATGCATATGAAATTTTTCCGATAGCACTCTTAATTGGTACATTGATTGGCTTGGGTAGCTTGGCTAATCAGGGGGAGTTGACGGTGTTGCGCGTGACCGGTTGGTCGTTGACCCGGATCGTGACGGCAGTGATGAAAACCGCGTTGTTGGCGTGGTTGGTGGTGGCGCTGCTGGGTGAGTTTGTTGCGCCGCCAAGCGAGGCGTATGCGACGAAATTGCGCGCGCAGGCATTGCAAAAAAATATGACGATTGGTGATCGCAGTGATTTTTGGATGAAGGAGGCGTCTCGCCTGATTCATGTAACGCGTGCGGTGTCGGAGTCGAAGTTGCATGGGATAACGGTGTATGGGTTTGAGGGCACGCAGTTAGTGTCGGTGTTGCAAGCGCCAACGGCCATTTACCAACAAGGCGCTTGGCGCTTGGCGCACGCGGTTGAGCAACGCTTGAGTTGGCAGCCGATGCTTGCGGCTGGGCCGCATCAAAGGCTCGTTTGGCAGCAAAGTGCGCCGAGTTTGCAGGTGCAGACCTTTCCGATTGATCCAGCGTTATTGACGCGTTTACACGTGCAAACCCGTTATATGCGTATCGATGATTTGTATGCGTATATCGGGTTTTTGCAGCAAAACGGTTTGGATGCGGCGCCCTATCAGTTGGAGTTTTGGCGTAAACTGGCGAATCCGCTGGCGGTGGTGGCGATGTTGGTTTTGGTGTTTCCGTTGCTGTTCGGTTCGCAACGCCAAGTGAGTATCGGTCAGCGGATATTTGTGGGTATTTTGATTGGCATGGGCTTTCATTTACTCAATCAGATTTTTGGTAATTTGAGTGTGGTGTATCAGTTGGCGCCGTGGTTGGGCGCGTTTTTACCTTCACTGGCGTTAGTGGTAGTTGGCGCGTTGTTGTTGCGCCGATTAGCGCGTTAATTTGGGAGAAATGAGATGCCTGGTTTTGATTATCCTCGCGTTAAATTGGCGGTGTCGAATTGTTTGCTTGGTTCGCTTTGTCGTTATAACGGGGGGCATGCACAAGATGGCTTTATCAGCGAGCAGTTAGCTCAATATGTGGACTATATTCCCTTTTGTCCGGAAGATGCTGTGATGGGAACGCCGCGCGAATCGGTGCGATTGTGCCGCATTGAGGGGCGTATTCATGTGCTTGGCGGTCGCTCGCAAACGGATTATACCGCTGGGTTGCAAGCGTATAACCAGCAAAAAATCGTGCAGTTACAGGCGATGCAAATTGATGGCGCATTGGTTAAAGCCAAGTCGCCTTCGTGCGGTTTGGATCGAATCAAAATTTATCGCCCTACTGGCGAATGGTTGGGTTCGGATAATGGCATAGGGCAGGGGTTGTTTACCCAAGCTTTGCAACAAGCGATGCCTTGGTTAGCGATTGAGGACGAGGGGCGAATGCAGGATGCGTGGTTGAAGGAAAACTTTATGCTACAGGTGTTTGCGCAGGCGCGTTGGCGAAGCTTTGTTGGCGCGGCGCCGAGTGTAGCGGATTTTCAGGCTTTTCATCGTCGGCATAAGTTTTTACTCTTGTCGAAAAATGAGGCGGTGTATCGACAGATGGGACCGTTAGTGGCGCAGGCCACAGCGGCGAACTTGGCGCCGTCGCTGGCGGATTATGAATTACTGTTACATCAAGCTTTGGCTACTAAGTCGCGTATCGGGGCGATGATTAATGTCGTTGAGCATCTCTACGGTTATGTTAAAGCGTCGCTATCGCCCGCACAAAAAGCGCTGTATCAAGAAACGCGTGAGGAGTTTCGCCAAGGGGTGATTCCGTTGATTGCGTTGATGAAATTATTGCAACAGTGGATTGCTGAGTTTGAGGTGGATTATTTGGCGGATCAATGGATTTTGGCGCCTTACCCATCGGTGTTAGCGTTACGCTCGGATTGTGCGGCATTTAAGGTTAATCCGCATTAAACCGGCTTTTTAGCAGGCCTGCTGATAAGGGGAAGGAGGGGGGATGAAGTTGCTGCATACGGCAGATTGGCATTTGGGCAAAGTGTTGCATAATCAGTCTTTATTGGCTGAGCAGGCGGATGTGTTGTCGCAGATTATCGATTACGCGCAACTACACCAGGTAGAGGCGGTATTAGTCGCGGGGGATATTTACGACCGCTCCATGCCGCCGACCGAGGCGGTGCGTTTACTGAATGAAATCGTCAATCGCTTTAGCGCGTTAAACATTACGCTGATTATGATTAGTGGTAACCACGACAGCGCGCCTCGGTTAGGTTTTGCGGCGCAACAACTGCAGCAAGCAGGCCTGCATATTTTGAGTGATTTGAGCGAGGTTACCCAGCCGGTAGTGCTGACAAACGGTGAGTTGAGCTTGCAGGTGTTTGGCATTCCGTTTGCCGATCCTGAGCAGGTGCGTGATGTGTTTGGCGAACCGGTAAAAGATTACGACCATGCGCATACTTTTTTGGTTGAGCGGGTGCGTCAAGCGCGTAATCCGCGTTTACCTTGTGTGCTAATGTCGCACTGTTTTGTTGATGGCGCGCAAACCTGTGAGTCGGAAAAAACCTTATCGGTTGGCGGTTCGGATAGGGTATCGTATGAGCCGATGATGGCGTTTGATTATGTTGCGCTTGGTCACTTGCATAGTCCACAAGCCAAAGGTGCGCCGCATATTCGTTACGCCGGTTCGCCGCTTAAATACAGTTTTTCCGAGCATTGGCATCAAAAATCGGTCACGCTTTTAACCTTTGATGCAACAGGCCTGCTAAATCAGCAAATGCTTCCTTTGACCAGTAAACGCGATGTGCGTGTGATAGAAGGCCGATTGGATGAGGTCGTGGCGCAAGGCAAACTCGATCCGAATCATGACGATTATTTGATGGTTCGTCTGCACGATACCTGCGCATTATTGGATCCGATGGGACGTTTACGTGAGGTGTATCCGAATGTGTTGCATTTGGAAAAAACATGGCTGCAACAAGGGCCGCTTGATGAAGTCGAACGTGCGCATATCAAGCTTGATCCGGCGAAACTGATGGCCGATTTTTATCAACAGATACAAGGCGAACCCTTGAGTGAGGCGCAACTACAACGGCTACAGGCAGTGTTGGATGGATTGAACCGAGAGGCGCAAGCATGAAACCGCTTAAACTGACGCTTCAAGCGTTTGGCCCGTTTGCTGGTCGCGAGGAAATTGATTTTACGCTGCTTGGCGAGCACCCACTGTTTTTGATTAATGGCGCTACCGGTAGCGGTAAAAGTACGTTGTTGGACGCCATAGCGTTTGCGCTTTATGGTGACACCACGGGCAAAGAACGGGAGGCGGCTGATATGCGCTGTCAGTATGCGGATGAGGACAGCCTAACCGAGGTCGAGTTTATTTTTTCGCTAGGCGAACAGCGCTATCGCATTCATCGCCAACCGACGCAAGCCCGCAAAAAAGCACGCGCAGATGGTTACACGACCTATGCCGGACAGGCCTATTTGTATCAAGTTGATGGCCAAGGGCACGAAACCCTGTTGATATCGAAAAAACTTAAAGAGTTTAATAACAAAATCGTCGAGTTGATGGGGTTAGATTCCGAGCAGTTTCGTCAGGTGATGGTGTTGCCGCAAGGGTTGTTTCGCAAACTCTTGCTGGCTGAATCGAAAGAGCGCGAGCCGATTTTAAGCAAGTTGTTTCAAACCGATTTGTATAAGCGAGTTGAAGAGCGTATCAAAGCGCAAGCCGCCGATGTGCGTCAACAGATGCAGCAACACCTACAGCAAATCAAAGGCATTTTACAAGCCGTGGCTTGTAGCACGCCAGAGCAACTGCACGAGCAGCTGAGTCAAGCGCAAGCGCAGCTGAACGAGCAAAGCCAGCACAAACAACAAGCGGCGCACGCACTGAAGCAGGCTGAGTATCGTTATCAACAAGGGCAGGCCATACACGCACGTTTTCAACAGCGCACACAATTACAAGCACAACAACAGGCCCATCTGGCGCAACAGCCGGACATCGAAACTTTAAAACACGCGTTGGCGCAAGTGCGTTTGGCACAAGCGTTGCAAGGTGATTATCAACAACAGCAACAGGCTAAAAAAGCCCTTGAGCAAACGCAACAAGCCTTAGCGCAAGACCAACTCCGCCTAGCGCAAGTTCAGCAGGCCTGGCATCAGGCGGATGGCGCATTTCAGCAGGCGCAAGCGGCGGCGCAAGCGTTAGATGCGCTTAAACAACAGCGCCATCAACTGAGCACATGGCAACCTAAACTCAGCGCACTGGATCAGGCGTTGCAAGCTTGGCAAAGCGCGCAACGCACTCAGCATCAGCACCAGCAGGCTTATCAGCAAGCGCGCCATACTTTGCAACAGGCGCAAGCGCAACGCCAGCAAATCCAACAGGCGCGTGATGCCTTAGCGCAAAATCCGCTCAACGAAGCCGACATTCGCCTTGCTTTGCAGCAGTTGCAAGCTAGGCTCGAATATCAGCAGGCCTGGTTAAATCAAGATCAACAGCAACAGACTTTACAAACGCAACTTGATGGGCTGGCGCACCAACTGACCACCGCGCAACAGCAGCGCGAGCAAGCGCAACGTCAGCTTGCGCAACGTGAACTCAGTTGGCATTTAGGGCAAGCGGCGATTTTGGCGCAAAGTTTGGTTTTGCACCAGCCTTGCCCGGTATGCGGCAGTCTGCAACATCCTGCCCCGGCGCAATGGCAGCAAGATAGTGAGCCGGTCGATGAGGCTGATATACAGCAAGCCAAACACGCCTTAGCGCAGGCGCAACAGGCCGAGACGGCGTTGCAACAGCGCCAAGTGCAGTGGCAAGCACAACGGGCAAGTTTGTGTGAGCAGCAACAAAGCCTTGCGGCCAAACTTGGAGAAGCGCTATACACGCCGCGCCAGACATTGCAAAGCCAATTCAACGCCTATCAAACCCAACTGCAAAACGCCCAACAGCAACAAGCCCAACTGCAGCACTTGCAACACCAACTGCAAACGCTGGAGCAGGCGATTGTACAGCAAACCGAGTCGTTAAATGCGCTTAACCAAGCTTGGCAAAACGCCGACACCCAAGCCCAGTTAGCGCAACAGCATTATCAGCACCTTCAGCAGCAGATTCCTGCACACTATCGTGACGCGCAAGCTTTGCAAGATGCGTTGGCACAATCAGATCAGCAAATACAACACCTCGAACAACAACGGGCTCACTGCCAACAACAACGCGAAACCGCTTTAACCCGCTTGACCCAGGCGCAACAAACACTCAGTCAGCGCGAGGATTTACTCAACGAGCGTATTGCGTTGGTGCAACAAGCCGACCGGCAATGGCATCAAGCACTGGTGCACAGTGCTTTCGAAGATGAGAACGCCTTTGAGCAGGCGTTAGCACAACAGCCCCATCTGGCGAGTTGGGTGACACAAATTGAACATTATCTACAACGCAGTGCCCAACTCGAAGGCCAGATTCAACAGCTTGATGCGGAGTTGGCTGAGCAAGTTTTGCCCGAACTGGAACCACTTGTTAGTGCATTGGACACGCAACAACAGGCGTTCGCCCAAGTAGATGCAAGTTACAGCGAAGTGTTCGCTCGAGTTGCGCAACTACAAAGCGTGCAACATACCTTGCTCGCCACGGAGCAAAAAAGCTATGCTTTACAAGCTGAATATGATGTCATCGGCACGTTGAGTGAGGTATTGTGTGGCGATAATCCGGCCAAAATCAGCCTGCAACGTTTTGTGCTGGGGGTGTTGTTGGATGATGTATTGCTTAATGCCAGCGTGCGTCTGCGTCACCTCACTAAAGGACGCTATGAGCTGATTCGTAAAGATACGCGCAATAAAGGGCAAAAAGCCTCCGGTCTGGAGCTGGATGTATTTGATAGTTATACCGGTAAAAGCCGACCCGTGGCGACCCTATCCGGCGGAGAATCGTTTTTAGCCGCTTTGTCGCTAGCGCTGGGTTTGTCGGATGTCGTGCAACGTTATGCTGGCGGCATTAAACTCGATACCTTGTTTATTGACGAGGGCTTTGGCAGTCTCGACCCGCAATCGCTAGAGTTGGCGATAGACACGCTGAAAAATTTGCAAATGAGCGGACGCACCATCGGTATTATTTCTCATGTGCAAGAGCTGAAAGAGCAAATGGCGCTACGTATTGATATTACAACAGGGGCGCAGGGCAGTCAGTTGCGCGTTGTGCGTTAAAACAGAGAAGTAGATTGTAAAAACGCGCGCCAACAGGCGCGCGCAGCCGAACTAAGGATTGAGGTTGGCGTAGTATTGCGCCAAGCCTGCAATTTCTTCATCGGTAAGTTGTTTGGCAATATTTCCCATCATTTGGTTCACATCATTTTGACGTTCACCGCTGCGATAGGCTTTGAGCGTACGTATGGTGTAGTCCACTTCTTGTCCGGCTAAGGCAGGGAACAAGTCACCGTTACCTTGGCCTTGCGCCCCATGACAAGCCGCACAGCTCATCACCATTCGCGTCATATCGCCTTGCGCAACTAATTGACTTATTGCGCTTGGCGCTTGATAGTCAGCTTGCTTACCTTTGGGTAAGGGTTGTGCGCTATAAAATGCCGCTAAATCGGCAATTTGTTGATCGGTCAAGGTCTTGGCGATATAGGTCATGATTTTAGACTGACCGTATGGTTCGGCACGGCGATCGTCACGATAGTCGAGCAGCACCTTTTTAACGTAGTTTTCCGGTTGGTGATTGAGGTTGACGAAGTTACGTGAGTTGGGCTGGCCGGTAACCGCATGGCACGAAACGCACAATAACGCATTATGCGCTTGTTCGCCGCGCCTGACATCGCCGCTGGGCATGGCGCTGAGCGTGCGTGTCAGCGCTGCGCTGTCCCAAGGCGCACCCGGTGTGTTAGTCGGTGTGGCGGGCGCGCTGGCGGTGTCGTTTGTTGCAGCAGCAGACGGTGTTTCAACCGACTGCGATGCGGCGCCTTCATGACTATCGGTTTGTGTCGCCGTTGGCTTGGCTTGGTTTTCAGGTTGATCGTTAGAGCAGGCGCCCAATGTTAGGCTCAAACCTAACGCCAGCCAGAGAGTATGTGCTTTGAATGTCATCACGTGATTCCTTTATTAACCGAAGACGTCTTTTACAAATGTGCGGTGCCAGTTTTTCTGATACACCGCCTCAAGCGTTGCTTGCGCCGGTGATTCTACAATCGGCGAGACGCCCGCTGATTTACCCTTGGCGACGATTTGATTGTCGCGCACCTCGTAAATCGCTGAAATACTGATGCCATAACGATGTCCGACTAGGCTATAGCAAACATTGGCAAAAATCGCTTCACCCGGTGCTTCCCCTTTGAGGGCGGCCGCAATCGCTTTTGCCGCGACTTTGGCTTGGGTATTAGCGGCGTTGCCGGATTTGGGCATTTCATCGGCAATACTGCTGTCGCCAAGCACGTAGATGTTCGGAATCAAACTCGATTCAAAGGTTTGACGATTGACCGGACACCAGCCAGAGGCGTCGGTTAGTCCGATGGTTTGAGCGATTTTGCCCGCTTTTTGGTTCGGGATAATATTACAGGCGTCGTACTTTACTAAGCCGCCATCGGTTTTAAGGGTTTTGTTGGCGATGTCAACGCCAGTTACACGCCCGCCGTCATTTAGCGATACCCATTCAATCAGGCTATTGTCGCTACCAAAACCATATAAACGCTCCCAACCCTTACGGAACGGACCAAACTTCGAGTGGCTATTTTTCGGGTCGAGAATTAACACTTTAGCGCTCGGGTTATGCTTTTGCATCCATTCAGCAAACAGCGACGCGCGTTCATAAGGCCCAGGCGGACAACGGAAATTACCCGCCGGTGGCGAGAGCACAAAAGTGCCGCCTTGGCGCATACTTTCGAGTTGTTTTTTTAGCAACAAGGTTTGTGGTCCGGCCTTGTATGCGTGCGGTAAATCAGTTTCGCTGAGTGCCTCGCTCAGACCTTCGTAGTCTTCAAAGCGAAAGTCAATGCCCGGCGACACTACTAGTTTGTCATAATTTAGCGTGTCACCTTTCGCGGTGGTGACGCGTTTTTTGTCGGCGTCAACGTGCGTTACGCTGTCAAACACAAATTGAATAGCGTATTGGTTTTTTAACACCTCATAGCTAAAGGTGAGTTCGTCTAAGGTATGCAGCCCGACCATGACATCGTTGGTGCGCAAACAGGTGATATAGTTTTCGTTCGGTTCGATAACGGTAATTTTTACGTGCGGATCAGCAAAGCGCAGGTATTTGGCAAAGGTTGCACCACCGACGCCACCACCGACCACGACAACATGGTGTGCGTCTTTACCATAAGCAAGCGATGATGCCCCTAAAAGACCCGAAGCCGCTACGGCACTGGCGCCAAAAAGCTTAATCAGCTGACGGCGGTTTAAGGTTGGCTTAGTCATGTTTTACCTCCGGGGTCCATTGTTCGGCGGGTTGTTGCGCAAACCACGTAGCCATGGCTTCGATTTCGGCATCCGTAAAGCCACGCGCTACGCGATCCATAATCACGGTAGGGCGTTGACCTTCACGAAACTCAATCATGGTGCGAATAAAATAATCTGGATTCAGGCCTGCTAATGCCGGCATAGATTCGTGAAATTCGCGTCCGTTAGTGCCGTGACAAGGCGCGCAAAGCCAAGCCATCGCTTGCGGATCGTATTTTTGGGTTTGAGCGAAGCTGTGGCTTGAAAGTCCAATAAGGCCCGCTGCTAGCCAAGGTGTTATTTTTTTCATGTCGCTGTCCTCAGAATGAACTGGGTGAGAGGTTGCTTGGCGTTATAACGTCAAAAACCTACCCAAATAGGATTGATAAAACAATCACATAAATCAGTTTGTTATTTTAGTATAAATAAAACTTTGTGGCCTAGAGGAATATTTTATGGGGCGGTATCAATAGTTTTTATTTATCTATAGATGGAAGGGGGGGGATTGCCGCGCTTAGCGCGGCAGTGACATTTAAAAACGAAAACTAGGTTGGCTTTGGTGATTAATTAAGGCGGTGGTGTCCGTTTCAAATAGCGATTCGCTCAGCCATTCGTCTTCACCGATGCGAGTAATTAATATTGCTTCCATCGCTGGAGATTGGCCGACAATCGCAAATAAACGCCCGCCTAGTTGAAGTTTTTGTTTATAAGCAGCTGTAACCTCAGCACAGGCACCGCCAAACACGATAACGTCGTAGCGCTGCAGGTCGTTCCAGTTTTGGCTGGCGTCACCAAGATGAAATTGAATATTGTCAAAAGCGTTAAGGCGCGCTTTGGCTTGTTTTTGTAAACTTTCAAACAGCTCAATGGTGACCACTTGCTTGGCGAGTTTGGCCATTAAGGCGGTGAGATAGCCGCTACCGGTGCCGATTTCCAACACCTTGTCGTCTGTCGAAATATCAATCGCTTGCAGAATGCGACCTTCAATTTTAGGCGCAAGCATGTGTTGGCCTTCGCCAATCGGTAGTTCAATATCCGAATAGGCGAGGGCTTGTTGGCTTTCGGCAACAAATTCGTGGCGCGGCACTTGGTAAAACAATTCGAGCACTTGCGGGTCCAAAACATCCCAAGGGCGGATTTGCTGCTCTACCATGAAAAAACGGGCTTGTTCTAAATTCATTGTCATTGGCCTTTTAAACGTTCGTACCGGCGGCACGATGTTGGAATCGAGTGAATTAGCCGTTTTGCGCGGTCGTCAACGAACCGTCAAATACGGTGTGTAAAATTAAAGGTTGGATTATAGCCAAAAATGCCGAAGATGTGAAAGCGTCAACCGTCGGCGATTTTAAGTGTAAACAGATTTGCTAATGATGTCAGTTGCGCATAAAATTTAAATTTTTTATACAAAACGATTTTCAATAACGTTGTGTGTGCGGCCCATATGCCTGCGCAACAGACGATTAATGGAGTGGCTGTGCAAAAGTATTCAACTAGGCAGTTGATTGAGCATTTAACGGAAATTAAGCGTCTTCCGCACATGCCTCAAGCATTGTTAAAGCTTAATCGGCTGTTGGCGATGCCGGATGAGGTCCATGTCCAGCGGGTAGCAGAGTTAATCATGCAAGATCAGCGTTTGACGGCTGGTTTGTTAAAGGTGGTGAATTCGGCACGTTATCTCGTTGGTAAGCCAACCAGTCATATTGGTGAGGCGATTGCGCGGTTGGGTGTGAACGATTTACGCGTGATGGCGTTGGCGATCAATTATGGCGAGGCATTCAGTGCGCATCCGCGTTTGCAACAGGTCGCGTATCAAAAATATTGTTTGTTTGCCGCGCATTTGGCCAGAGTGTTGGCGGCGCAATCGTGTTTAAAATTTAATCCGTATGATGCGTTTATGATTGGCTTGATGCACGAGATAGGCGTGTATCTGTTGTTGCAGGCCGATAGTTTAGACTATGAGCAGGTGCTTGATACGTGTCAGGGGCGGGTTAGCGGATTGGTTGTGAGTGAAAACAAACTACTCGGTTTTTCTCACGCGAATCTTGGCGCGCGCTTGTTAAAAAATTGGGAGTTTTCGGATGAGGTGGTGATGGGGGTGTTAGGACATCATGCGCCGCATATGCTCGATAAAAATCATCAGGGCGCCGCTTATTTAGGTTATTTGGCAGAGGCCGGCGCGTGGTATGCCCTAGGCAGCAATGGGGTGGTGGAGGCCGAGGTCGGCGTTATGTCGTCTGCACTGCAGTCGGTGTTAAAACGTATTGGCCTAGATGAGGCGTTGTACTTAGAGTCGATAGAGCAGGCGACGACCCAATTAGCGCAATCGCCAATGGTTTAGTGGCGGATTAATTTGTTGGATCTTGATGGAATGTCCATTGCTCGTGTTATAATTTTCGCTTTTCCATTATTAAAATTTCGGTTGTGAGACAGATATGCCCATTATAACGTTGCCGGATGGCTCAAAAAAACAGTATGACTCGGCGGTGTCGATTATGCAGGTTGCGCAGGATATTGGCGCGGGCCTTGCAAAAGCGACGATTGCTGGACGTGTAAACGGTCGTTTATTGGATGCCTGTGATCTTATTACGACCGATGCTGAGCTACAGATTATTACGCTTAAAGATGCCGATGGTTTGCACATTATGCGCCATTCATGTGCCCATTTATTAGGCCATGCCCTTAAGCAGTTGTATCCAGATGTCAAAATGGCGATTGGCCCGGTGATTGATAACGGTTTTTATTATGACGTGGATGCGCAGGTGTCGTTGACGCCGGATGATTTATTGGCGATTGAAAAACGCATGCACGAACTGGCGAAAACTGCTTACCAGGTTGAAAAGGTGATGACGCCCCGCGCGCAAGTTATTGATACCTTCAAAGCACGCCACGAAAACTATAAGTTGGAGTTGGTGGCAGACTTGCCTGATGAAACGGAATTTGGGTTGTATTTTCACCAAGAATATATTGATATGTGCCGTGGTCCGCACGTGCCGCATATGGGGCATATCAAAGCGTTTAAATTAACGCATCTGGCGGGTGCTTATTGGCGCGGTGATTCAAATAATAAGATGTTGCAGCGCATTTATGGCGTGGCTTTTGCAACCAAACAGGAGCTGGATGACTACCTCAAAATGATGGAGGAAGCGGAAAAGCGCGACCATCGTAAGTTAGGAAAGGCATTAGACCTGTTTCATATTGAAGATATTGCGCCGGGTATGGCGTTTTGGCACCCGAAAGGTACAACGCTGTATCGGGTGGTCGAAGATTATATGCGCGAGCAAATTCGCAGCAACGGGTACGAGGAGATTCGTACGCCGTTTATCATGGATCGTATTTTGTGGGAAAAGTCCGGCCACTGGGATAAGTTTAAGGACAATATGTTCACCACGCATACCGAGCACCGTGATTATGCGGTTAAACCGATGAACTGCCCTGGGCACATTATGGTTTATAACCGTCAGCTACACAGTTATCGTGATTTGCCGGTGCGTGTGGCTGAGTTTGGTACGGTGCATCGCAATGAAGCGTCCGGTACGTTGCATGGTTTAATGCGTGTGCGTTCGTTTACTCAGGATGATGCGCATATTTTTTGCACCGAAGATCAAATTAAAACCGAAGTGCAAGGTTGTATAGATTTGGTTTATCAAACCTATGCTGACTTTGGTTTTGAAAATATCGAAGTGAAATTTTCTACTCGTCCGGAAAAACGAGTGGGCAGTGATGAGGTTTGGGACCAAGCTGAAGCTGCGTTGGAGCAAACCTTGCGCGATGCCGGTTTGAGCTACGAGTTGCAACCGGGCGAAGGCGCGTTTTATGGGCCGAAAATTGAGTTCAGTTTGCGTGATTGCATCGGCCGTGTTTGGCAATGTGGTACTATTCAGCTCGACTTCTCAATGACGCGCCATGATCGCCTCGATGCGGTGTACGTTGGTCAGGATAATGAAAAGCACCACCCTGTAATGATTCATCGTGCGATCTTGGGGTCGTTGGAGCGTTTTGTCGGGATTTTAATTGAACACTACGAAGGAAAATTCCCAACATGGTTGGCGCCGACACAAGTTGTGGTTGCACCAATTTCTCAAACCCATGCCGATTATGTGGTTCAGTTTGCCGAAAATCTGAAAAAACAGGGGTTTAGAGTCGAAACGGACTTGAGAAATGAGAAGGTTGGGTTTAAAATCCGCGAACACACATTACAGCGCGTGCCTTACATTTTAGTCGTTGGTGACCAAGAAATGCAGGAAGGTACGGTGAATGTGCGAGCGCGTAGCGGTGAAAACTTAGGTAGCTATACCCTAGAGGCGATGCTGGATCTATTGATGCGCGATGTCGCTAATTTAGGTCGCAACGTAGAACGCACGCATTAAGATTTGTTTGGAGGATAATACTATCGCTGTAAGAAGAGGTCGCCCAAGACCACAACAACCCGAAGCACCAAAGGATAATATCAATGAGGCCATCACGGCTAAAGAGGTGCGTTTAATTGATCAAGATGGCGAGCAAGTGGGTGTGGTATCCATTCAGCGCGCTTTGGAAATGGCCGTAGAAGCTGAATTGGATTTGGTTGAAATTGCAGCGAAAGCGGAACCCCCGGTTTGCCGTATTATGGATTACGGTAAATATTTGTATCAGCAACAGAAAAAACAGCACGATGCCAAGAAAAATCAAAAGCAAGTGCAAGTAAAAGAAGTGAAATTTCGCCCGGGAACTGAGGAAGGGGACTATCAGGTAAAGCTTCGCAACCTGATGCGTTTTCTTGAGCAGGGTGATCGCGTTAAGGTAACCATTTGGTTCCGTGGACGCGAAATCACCCATAAGGAACTGGGAATGAAGATGTTGGATCGTATCAAAGGGGATGTTCAGGAGGTTGCGGCCGTTGAGCAAGAACCGAAGATGGAAGGTCGTCAGATGCAAATGATGATCGCGCCAACAAAAAAGGGTAAGTAAGCCACGGCTGAACACTTACAACAATCGGCTTAGCGTGTAGCGCTTTGACTGGTGCAGCTCCCTCAGTGCTGTTCGTTGTTCCGACTGACTGCTCATTTTTAGGAGCAGTTTTTTGTTTAAAAGGCAGAGGCGGTTAGAAAAACTAACCAAATCCAAATGCGGAGTTTGACATGCCAAAAATTAAAACACATAGTGGCGCGGCAAAGCGCTTCAAAAAAACCGGTTCAGGCCGTTTTAAGTGTAAACAATCTCACTTGCGTCATATCTTGACTAAAAAGTCGACCAAGCGTAAGCGTCAATTACGTTCGCCTAATATGATTCATGACCACGATGTGGCCATGGTTCGTCGTATGCTACCGTACCTATAGTCAAGGAGATTAAAACATGGCAAGAGTGAAAAGAGGTGTCGTAGCACGCGCCGCCCATAAAAAAGTAATGAAGGCGGCAAAAGGTTACTACGGTGCCCGTCGCAAGCAGTTTACTACCGCTAACCAAGCGGTGATCAAAGCTGGTCAATATGCTTACCGTGACCGTCGTCAAAGAAAGCGTCAATTCCGTCGTTTGTGGATTGCGCGTATCAATGCGGCTGCACGTATCAATGGTTTGACTTACAGCCGTTTTATCAATGGTTTGAGCAAAGCCGGTATTATGGTTGACCGTAAGGTATTGTCGGATATCGCGATTCATGATGCTGCCGCTTTTGCGGTTATTGCAGAAAAAGCAAAAGCCGCGTTGGTTTAACGGTTATTGTGATTCGATTGGAAGGGGGCGTAATGCCCCCTTTTTGTCAGGTGGGTAGGCTATCGCGCTGATGATGGTTCCATCTATGTTTGATTTCTGATCTGAGCGTTAAATCGATGTGATCGAACGTCAGATTCTGTCATATTTACACATCCTTTGAGGTTGTGATTAAACGCGTAACGCGCGCTTGGCGTGTCGCGTCTATTTATATTGAATTCGTTTTAACCTATGGAATTTTTTATGCAATCCTCCCTTGAGCATTTACTCAGTCAAGCTAAACAGGCTATTTCGCAGGTCGAAGAACTGGCGCATTTAGAACAACTACGCGTTGATTATCTAGGCAAGAAAGCGCAGATAACGCAGTTAATGAAGTCGCTGGGACAGTTGTCTGCTGAGGAGCGTCCATTAGCCGGTCAGTGGATTAATGAGGCGAAACAAACGATCCAGTCTTGGTTGTCAGATAAAAAGCAAGGCCTTGAAGCGGCGCAGTTGGCGCAAAAGCTGGCGGCGGAATCTTTGGATGTCACTTTGCCGGGGCGTCGGCTGGAATTGGGTGGATTGCATCCGGTCACGCGCACCTTGCGTCGAATTGAAACCTTGTTTGCACGCTCTGGTTTTGAAGTGGCGACTGGCCCGGAAATAGAGGACGATTGGCATAATTTTGGTGCACTGAATATCCCCGAAACCCACCCGGCGCGTGCAATGCACGATACATTTTATATAGATGAATCGACGGTGTTGCGTACCCATACTTCCGGTGTGCAGGTGCGTATTATGGAAAATAACGAGCCGCCTATTCGCATTATTGCACCGGGGCGTGTGTATCGTTGTGATTCCGACCAAACCCATACGCCGATGTTTCATCAGGTAGAAGGTTTGATTGTTGAGAAAAATGCGAATTTCGCCCAGTTAATGAATTTATTGACCGATTTTCTGCGCCATTTCTTTGAAGATGAGCATCTAAAAACCCGTTTTAGACCATCTTATTTCCCATTTACTGAACCTTCGGCAGAAGTGGATATTGCCACGGAATTGTTTGGTGCTGGGCGTTGGGTTGAGGTATTAGGCTGCGGGATGGTGCACCCGAATGTGTTGAAAAATGTCGGTATCGATCCTGAACAATACACCGGGCTTGCGTTTGGTTTAGGTGTTGAGCGCTTGGCGATGTTGCGTTATGGCGTGAAAGATTTGCGCCAGTTTTTTGAAAACGACCTACGTTTCTTAAAGCAATTCAAATAAGCAGGCCTGATGGTCCGATTTTAAAGAATCTGAACGAGTTTTAAATCATGAAATTAAGTGAACAGTGGTTAAGAAGTTGGGTCAATCCAGATTGGTGTAGCAATACGCTGTCGGAGGCATTGAGTTTGGCCGGTTTGGAAGTGGATAGTGTCGAGCCGGTGGCGCCTGATTTTAGCGGCGTGGTGGTCGCCGAAGTGTTGATAGTAGCAAAACATCCCGATGCCGAAAAACTGAATGTCACACAAGTGAATGTTGGCAGCGGCGAACCGTTGCAAATTGTCTGCGGCGCACCGAATGTCGTTGTCGGCATGAAAGTGCCTTGTGCGATGGTGGGCGCGATATTGCCTGGCGATTTTAAAATAAAAAAAGCCAAATTACGCGGTGTTGAATCGTTTGGTATGTTGTGTTCCGGCACTGAATTGGGCTTGGAGCAAGACTACGACGGGTTAAAAGTGTTGCCATCAGATGCGCCAGTCGGCATGGATATTCGCCAGTATTTGAATTTGAACGATACGATGTTGGAAGTGGATTTAACGCCGAATCGTGCTGACTGTTTAAGTGTAGAAGGCTTGGCTCGCGAAGTGGCGGTGATTAGTGGCGCGGCATTTAACCAGCCGTTTGATTCTACCGAAATTACCACTGACGGCGACTGTCCACAAGCGGTGGTGGTGAAGGCCGCGCAAGCTTGCCCGAAATATTTAGGCTGCGTAGTGAGTGGTTATAACACGCAAGCGGCGACGCCGGATTGGATGATCGAGCGTTTAGAGCGTTGCGGTTTGCGTCCAATAAGTTTGACGGTAGATATTACCAATTACGTGTTATTGGAACTAGGCCAGCCAATGCACGCGTTTGATGCCGATAAATTGCAGGGTACGGTTGAAATACGTTATGCCAAGGCCGGTGAAACTCTGGTCACGCTAGATGAAAAAACCCTTAGTCTTAATGAGCAAACTTTGGTGATTGCCGATGATTCCGGCGCGATTGCGCTAGCCGGTATTATGGGTGGTTTGGCGACGTCGGTCAGTGATACGACCTCGCGTTTGTTTTTCGAGTGTGCGCATTTTTCACCATTAGCGATTGTTGGTAAAGCGCGTCAATATGGTTTGCATACCGACTCGTCGCATCGTTTTGAGCGCGGTGTGGATCCTTTATTACCTGAGCGTGCATTAAATCGAGCATTGCAGTTATTAACTGAGATTGCCGGTGGGCAGGTGTCGCACTGGGTACGGGTGATAGATTCCGCCGCGATGCCGCAAGCGGCCGTTATCGGTTTGCGTCGTGCGCGCTTGCATCAATTACTTGGCGCACAGATTGCTGATACCATTATTGTCGATACTTTAACGCGTTTAGGGTGTCGATTAGAAACAACGGCCGATGGTTGGCAGGTGACGGCGCCCTCGTATCGTTTCGATATGCAAATTGAAGTCGATTTAATTGAAGAAGTCGCGCGTATTTATGGTTACAACAATTTGCCCGACACGCAAGTGGCGATGCCGTTAAGTTTGAAAGCTTTGCCCGAGTCGGAGCAAGATACACAGATGTTGCGTCAGGTATTGGTGCAACGCGGTTACCACGAAGTGATTACCTATAGCTTTGTGCCGGAAGCGGCCTTAACTAAATTAACGCCGGATATGGATTATGTGGTATTAAAAAACCCTATTTCGGAAGAAATGAAAGCGATGCGAACCACGCTGTTTCCCGGTATGCTGCAGGCGGTGAGTTATAACCAAAAACGTCAACAATCACGCATTCGCCTATTTGAAACTGGCTTGATTTTTAGCCATGGCACCGAAGGTATTACACAACACGCGGTAATCGGCGGTGTGATCGCGGGCGACGTGGCACCAATAAGTTGGGGGGAGACGGCACGTAAAGTGGATTTTTATGATTTAAAAGGCGACGTTGAAAACCTGTTGGCGATGAGTCATTTGCATGGCAAAGTGCGTTTTCAACCGACACAACAAACGCCTTTTCATCCGGGGCAAGCGGCCTCACTTTGGCTTGAAAATCAGCAAATTGGCGTTATGGGGCAGCTGCATCCGCAATGGCTTAAACCTTTCGAGTTAAACGGCCCAATTTTTATGTTCCAGCTATCTTTGCCGTTTTTATTAACGATGCAGATACCAGCGGCTACGCTGGTATCGAAATTCCCCGAAGTGCAGCGCGATTTAGCGCTTGTCGTTGCACGCGATTTACCGGTGCAGGCGTTAATTGATGCAATTTACAGTGTTGAATCGGATGTGTTGCGTGCTGTGCAGGTGTTTGACGTTTATCAAGGAGAAGGCGTGGCGCCAACACAAAAGAGTGTGGCGTTGAGCTTAAAAATTCAGCATACGCAACGCACGTTACAAGATGCCGAAGTAGAGGCATTAGTGGAGCAAGTTATAGCGCGCGTGCATCAGGCCGTCGGCGCACAATTACGATAAAGGATAGACCATGGCAACCTTAACAAAAGCGGAAATAGCGGATTCTTTGTCCATTGCCTATGGCTTTAACAAGCGCGAATCGAAAGAGTTGGTGGAGCAGTTTTTTGAAGAGATTATCGATGTATTAGTCGGTGGTGAGTGTGTTAAGATTTCTGGGTTTGGTAATTTTGAATTGCGTGATAAAAACTCTCGTCCCGGACGTAATCCACGTACAGGTGAGGAAGTGCCGATCGCCGCTCGCCGCGTGGTTACCTTTAAACCGGGTCAAAAATTAAGAGCGAAAATTGATAACAGATGAGTCAAGTTCCACAACAACTAGAGATTGAGTTGCCGGATAAAAAGTACTTTACCATTGGTGAAGTCAGCGAGCTGTGCCAACTCAAATCCCACGTGTTACGTTATTGGGAGCAGGTTTTTCCACAACTTAACCCCAATAAACGACGTGGACGCCGTTATTACCAGCGCGCGGATGTGGTGTTATTGATTGAAATAAAAAGCCTGTTGCATGATCAAGGCTATACCATTCAGGGCGCGAAAGCACGGCTAAACCAGCTTAGCCAACTCAGTAAACTAAAAGAAAACACCGCGCCGGAATTAACCGGCAATCCGTTGATTGATCAGCTTGGGCAGCTTAAAGTTGAACTTTTTCGTTTTAAAGGTCATATTCAACAAACTTATTGAATGAATGTCTAAATATAATAAATCGCACTGAAATAGCCTAAAATAATACGCAGGCTATTAGCAGGCCTGCAGAAAAGCGTTTGTGCTGCTGTGTTGGTCGCAGTATGCAGCGGGCGCATAAATCAAGAAATTTGCAATACGGGTGTAGCATGTCGGAAAAAAAAGGACGTGGTGGTGCGCGTGAAGGCGCGGGACGAAAAAAAGGCTCAGGCCTCTATAAAGAACCGACTAAAGTTGTACGTCTGCCTGAGTCAAAAATACCCTTAGTCAAACAGTGGTTGTCGCAGCTGAATGAAACCGAAACCGAAGTAGATACGGTGCCCATTGTGCCAAATTTAGCACGCGCGCCCTTGCCTGAAAGTCCGGGAGATGGGGTTAGTGTGCATTATCCGGCCGCCAACGGCGAGCAGCTTTTACCGTTGTTTTCGCATAAGGTTGTGGCCGGTTTTCCCTCGCCAGCAGATGATAATATTGAACAGGGTTTGGATCTCAATCAGTATTTGGTGAAGCGTCCTGAAACGACGTTTTTGCTGAAGGTTCAAGGCGATTCGATGAAAAAAGTCGGCATTTTTAATGGCGATATTTTAATTGTTGATCGCAGCTTGGAACCAGCTGACGGTAAAATTGTGATTGCTGCACTCGATGGCGAGCTAACCGTTAAGCGTTTGTCGATTAAATCGACAGGCACTTGGCTGGTGCCTGAAAATGATCATTACTTGCCAATTCCAGTACGCGAGAACTCCGATATGGTGATTTGGGGGGTGGTGACAGCGACGATTCGCCAGTTTTAACCCCTAACGCCAGGGGTTGTTGACAATTCATTTTTGAACCCCAGAGACGCGAAGGCGCGACGTTTTTAAGTGTTAAGACATTGATTTTTCTAAGGTGTTTGTTTGTGTCAATCGTTTTGGCAGAACAAACAACCAGGTCTAGTAATCGCTTACTTGGCCTGGTTTTTTATGTCCGCGTTAAATGTTGATTAACCGCGTTTTCCACTTCATCCACGCTGATTGCGCGCATACACACCGGATCGGTACACGGCGTTTTGCGGTGGTTCGCCGCACTGACGCAAGGCGAACAGGCCAGTCGGTTATCTAAAGGTCAATGCCTAGCTTTTAATTAGCTGAGAAAAAAATTGGAGTAGGAACTTATGTACAAACAACTCATCAAAGCTAAGCTAATTAAGTCTTTACCGGCCAGTGTAAAAGCGGTGTCTTCGACGCATAAGTTGTTGCATGCGAGTTTGTTGGCCGGTGTGTGTTTTTATGAGGATGATGCAGGCCTTGAGTATATTCAGTTCTTTGACTCGGTGTTTTTTGTATTAAGTCGTGGGGCGGATGCTCAGGCAGTGGAATCGAAATTTAGAACACAGGCCAATCGTTTACAGAGTTTGTCGAAAGAGTTTTGCTTTTATCAGGCGAGTGGCGACCAAGACGAAGAAGTGATTTCGCAAACCTTGCGTGGTTCCAAATCTTTAAAGTTGCATGACGGCAACTGTTTTGCAAGCGAGGATGTTAAAGCGGTGTTTGCGGAAAAAGGCGCTTGGGTGTATAGCAAAAAAGGCAATAAGCATTTCGACCGCTTTGTGTTGCTCTATCTTTTGGCGCAGTCGTATAACTTGCACAGTGAGCGTCAGCTAGAAAAAGTTGCGAATGCTTATGACAGCAAACAATTGTCGAAAATGCGCGATTTAAAAGAATCCGCTTTGGCGTTTGATGTGAAGTATTACTTTAGCAATCCGGTGCTCAGTGATCGCCATCAGGGACGGCAAATTTGGTGTTTGTTGGCAGGCTTATTTGAAGTGGCTCAACTGCATGATGAGGTGAAATCGCAAATCCAAGATTTATCCGATGCCATCACCAGCCAACTGCAAACCCTGCAAGAACAACGCTATAAACGCTGGGAAAGCGCATTTTGGGTGTTCGGCGCGTTGGTGGGGCTGATTGCGTTGTTTTGATGGGTTTTACTTGGTTTATATCTTGCTAGTAGGTGTTCTTTAATTTGTTTACTCGTTATTAGGTTGTTAAAATGCAGCCTCGTTTTTTGGAGAAGTGACTATGGCGGTTTCTAGCGGCGGATCGAATAATAATGCGATTGATGCGATGGCGTTTGTGTTGCATTTCGATTCGCCTTTTGCCCACATTGCGTTGCAGTCTGTATCGCCCGATTTGCTAGATAGGTTGCGTTATCCTCGATTTGATCATGTTCGCATGCAGCGCGTGGACATACAGAACGGTTTTTCTCATGTTCAGCAATCGCACATGGCTTTTCCACTTTGGCAAAAATATCGTGAAGATGGTCGTGTTGTTCATGAACTGCGCTGCGAACCCGAAAGCATTGTGTTTCTGTGTACAGACTACACTCGATGGGATGAAGTTTTGCCGCAAGCTATATCGGATTTGAAAAGTTTAGCCGATAGTATTGCGAGTGAAAAAAACGTAGTAAAAGTGAGTTTGCAAACAACCGATAAGTTTACCCTTGATGAGGTTGAAACGGCGTTTGATAGTCTGTTATCTACGAATAGTCGATATTTAACCCAAAATATTGTACAAACGGAATCTAAACTTTGGCATGTTCACCAGGGCTGGTTTGTGGACACAGAAATGGGACGTTGTTTAAATGTTTTAAACGCCAGTGTGGTTGAGAATGGGCCTGTGATTGATGTCATTATTGATCATATCAGTGATACGGGGTTGAATAATCCTTGTGCGTTGCGCGATTTAAACATTGAAGCCTTGTTTGATTTAGCGCACGAAAGCAATAAAAAAATCCTATTGGATCTTTTGCAGGATCAAATCAAAGACACGATTGGGTTGAAGTAGGTTGAAGTGAAATGAATACACATACGCAATTATCTAAATCTTGGACAGGACAATTTGTCACATTTACGGTTGCGACTGTCGCCGCCGCGCCTTTAGTCAGTGCTGAACAGCCTTTAGGGTCTTTTCAAGCGGCAAGTGCCTACGAAGCGTCTACGACGCAATTAAAAGGATTTGTTCATCAACAAGATGAGTTTTTTATATCTGAATCAGAGTCCAAGGATTTGTTGGCTCGCTTAGATTCGGATTCTCCGGTGACGCGCTTGCCGGATAATCTTTCTGAAGAAGCGTTTCTCGCCTTTATCCAAAATTAAGTACCTTGTGTAATGTCTATTAAATTCGATATTACCGATGAATGTAAAAACGATCTTAAAGCCGATCCATTGTTGGGTAAGTGTTTGCATAAAAACTATATTGCGCCTATACAGTCGGGAAAAAGTGTCGCTGAGCTGCGAGGGCGTTTTAAGCCCAGTTGGGAAGTGCGTGTTGAGGGGAGTATGCGTGACTTGTTTGTTCAGCAAGCCAGAGACAGAAACTTGCATCATTACCACATAGGCTATCGATTTTATAAGTCCAGCTCAGATCAAACTTATCCCGGTGATGTGTCCGATGGGATTGTTCATATCCTTGTGACCACAAACCAGCAAACAAACGAAACCGTCCATAAGCTAATCAAAGTCTGCCCCCACCACAATCCTTTTAAATTGCCCATAGACAGACTTGTGGGGTGAGTTTGGTTTTGTAACAACCAGGCCTAGTAATCGCTTACTTGGCCTGGTTTTTTTATGTCCGCGTTAAATACTGATTAACCGCGTTTTCCACTTCATCCACGCTGATTGCGCGCATACACACCGGATCGGTACACGGCGTTTTGCGGTGATTGGCTGCACTTACGCATGGTGAACAGGCCAGTCCGGCGAAAATCGGTGTGCTATTGCCCAATGAGCCGTATAGCTTAGGGGTTTCCGGGCCAAATAACACAAAGGTTTTTAATGGCGTAATTGACGAAAAATGTCCCGGGCCGGAATCATTGGTGACCATCAGTTCACTCATGCAATACAAAATCGGCATTTGCTGTAATTTAAGCTGTCCGGCGAAGTTAAGACAGCGTGGATGATTGAGCGCCAGACGCAAGGCTTCAGCCTCATCAAACTCCGCCGGTGCGCCGGTAATTAAGACCAAAATGTCATCGTGCGCTGACAATAAACGCTGCATGAGGGCTTGAAAGCGATCTTTCGGCCAGCGGCGTTGCGGTAACAATTCACTCGCGTTCGGATTAATCAACACCAGTTTGTAGCCTGCGGTTGCATAATCGGGATAGAGGGCGTTTATCTTGTCGGCCACCGGTTGCTGTTGCGCTTCGCTAAAACTCACCTGATCTAACTGTATGTCTTCATCTCGAATCAGCACCTTGGCATAGGGTTTTTCATCGTCGGCCACTTCTAGCGCATGAATCAGCGCAATAAAATTTTTGGCAATATGAATGTGCGGGTTATAGCTGACTTTATGCGTTAGCATATGACCGCGATACAGGCCTTCGCCATGAAAATTATGATAGCCGACGCGATGACGAGCAAAACTAAAACCGGTTAATAACGCCGACACCCGCGAAAAAAGTTCAAGATCAATGGTGGTATCAATCTTATGTTTACGACACCAAAATAAAAATTTAATCGCATCGCCAATTAAGGTAAACAAGCTGTCTTCACGCAGTTTAAAAATGTTTTGCTCCGGGATGGTGCCGAGCAAATCTAAGCTGGGTTTGTTTTTACTGAAGATAACAAAAAACAGCTCTGCATTAAAGTGGCGCTGAGCGCGTTTCATCGCCGGGTCGGCAATAATGGTACTGCCCATTTCCGACAGTTCGACAAATAGGATTTTTTGCGGTGTAACAGTTTTTTTTGAGCGTACTAAATCCACCAGCTTGACCACGCCGCTACCAACAAAACTCAATGGAATGCCAAGGTAATAGTCTATTTTGCGCATTAAATCGACATTCATCGTGCGATTCCTTAAAAATACTTATGCTGGCTGCGCAGATAAAATACCAGGCCTGGTAACGCCGCCACAATTAATAAAATGCCATACAGCAACGACATCGCCAATACCAGCGTTTGCTCAACGCCGACCATTAAAAACAACACCACCAACGCGCCTTCACGCACGCCCCAACCGGCAAATGAAATCGGCAATACCGTCAATAAAATGGCCGGTGGAATGATGACCAAAAACACCGACATGGGTTCGTTAATGCCCACGCTATGACCGATGCCAAACATCGCCACCATCGCCAAAAGATGAATCAAAATCGACAAACCCAGTTGCTGACTGATGCGTTTTGGCGTTTTATACACCAATCGAAACTGAAACGATAAATCATACAGTGGTTGTGTGATTTTATAGTCCTGTAAACGTTGAATCTTATGTAGCGCCAGCAATACAAAAAAACCGGCGAACGCCACCAGTACCATGCCATTTACCGTATAAAACACATGATCCGGCAACAGGTTGTTTTCAAATAAATTAGCGGAGAGGGTTAATAGTAATAGCCCAATTAAACCCACAATGCGATCAATAAACACACCATAAAACGCATCGCGTAAACGTCCGCCGTGCGCTTTTACTTCGGCAACGCGGTAAGCATCGCCGCCGATACTGGTTGGCAAAAGTTGATTAAATACCGAGCCTTTGAAATAACTGCGAATATAAAACCCGAGCGGATGGGAATAATTAAGCAAGCCCATAATCAGGCTCCAACGATAGGCCGCAACAAGTTGGCTTAATAAAATAAACACCAACGCCAGCGCAAGATAAAGCAAATTGGCATTACGCATCGTATCCCAAACGGAAGTCGCATCCACCTTGTACAGCAAAAAGCCGATGATTGACACGGAAATGAGTATTTTAATCAGGTTAGCCAAAGGGTCGGAGTCTTTATAAAATCGATAAAATTGCAGGCATTATAACAAGAGAGCGCAAACACACCAAAGTAACCTATGAATCAATCTGGTTTAATCGAGGCACGTTATTTAAAAACGGCGCTTATTACGAGATTAAATGCGCGGCCAACTGACCCTAGTGGCGGTTGTTGTGTGTTTAAAAAGGCTTTATGATAGACAAATTTTGTGGCGAATGGAGCGGTGATGAAACGGTTTTTAATAGCGGACGACTCTAAAGCCTCGCGCTTGATGTTACAAGCGTTGCTACAAAAGCATTTGGCGGAGGCTTTTGAAACACAGATGGCGAGCAACGGCGACGAAGCCGTCGCCGCTTATTTGCAATACCGGCCGGATTTAGTCTTTTTAGATTTAACCATGCCGGTGAAATCCGGTATGGAAGCCTTGCGTGAGATTATCGCGGCTGATGAGCGCGCTAAAGTGGTGATTATTACCGCAGATACGCAAAAAATCACCCACGACAAAGCCCTGCAAGCGGGCGCGATTGATTTTATCAACAAGCCATTACAAGACGCTTTGCTCAAGCGCAAGCTGGAGGTGTGGCTATGACACAAACGTCGCTGTTTAATGACGATCAAGCGGACGTTTTTCGTGAACTGATTAATATTGCCTATGGGCGCGCTGCTGGCTTGTTGCATCAATTTACCGGTGCGGAAATTCAGCTCCATGTACCGCAAGTCGCGTTTTTTGATTACGCCGGATTTATCGCCGATATTGAGCATAACATCGCGCCGCAGATGGTGTTGTCGCAGCAAACCTTTAGCGGACGCTTGGCCGGCGAAACGATAATGTTACTGTCGGCGACGGATGCACGCGCGTTGAGTGGGTTGCTGCATCCCCTGCAACCGCTGCAAGATGATCAAGTGCTATCAACGATTTTTGAAATTGGTAACATTATCACCACCTCATCGACACAAATTTTATCCGAACTCAGTCAAGTACCGATCGCCTACACCTCGCCGGTGACGGCGTTTTATGACCCGCCGAGTTTGCAGACGCTGCTGGCGGGCATTCGTTATCAGGATGTTCTGTCTATTTCAACTTACCTCGATATTCCGCAACACAATGTATTCGCTAAAATTTACTATCTGTTTTATCGTGATGCGCTTGCGTTGCTTGCCAACAGTTTGCATACCTAGGGCGCATGATGGAACTGCACGCTATTTTTGATCATATCAATGCCGGTTTACTGGTGGTGGACGCGCAAGGTCAGATTCAATTTGCCAATAAATGGATTCGGGCCTATACCCAGCGCGATTGCGTGGTAGGCGAGCATTTGGCGTCGCTGTTTGCGCTTAGCGAACAGGAGCAGGGGCAGTTGTATCGTAAAATTCAAACCGTGCTACAGCTTAACACTCCCAGCTTTATTTCTGCCGAACATGACCATTATTTATTGCCCTTGCCTAATCGCAAAGTGTTTCACACGGGGTTTGACTTAATGCAGCAGGAAGCGAGCATTGTGCCGTTTGACGAGGTGCAAGGCTGGGTATTGATTATGATTTATGATCAAACTGATTTAATGCTCAGCAAACAAGAAATCCTGCAAAAAAGTCAGCAACTGCGCGCGACTCTTGACGCGTTACAAAGTGCTCATCATAAACTTGAAGCGCAAACTCAACTGATTGAAAAACAAGCTAACTATGATGCGCTTACCGGCTTGCCGAATTGGACGTTGCTTAAAGATCGACTCAACACCGCGATTCACGCCGCTGAGCAAGCGTCGCTTAAGGTGGGCGTGGTCTATGTCGATTTAGACGGGTTTAAATTGGTAAACGATCGCTACGGCGCAAGCGTTGGCGATGCCTTGCTATGTGCGGTCGGCAAAGCGTTGCGTGAACAGGTTGGCTTAAAAGATACGGTGGCGCGCTTATCGGCGGATGAGTTTGTGTTGGTGATTCCACAACTCGAACGCGTTGATGAGGTCGCCAGTTTAGTGGAAACCTTGTTACAACGGCTTAACCAGCCTTGGTTGCTTGATAGCGAAACCGTGTTTATGAGCGCCAGTATTGGCGTGAGCGTGTATCCCGAAGATGGAGGGGATGTCGATACGTTACTAAAACACGCTGATTTGGCGATGGCGAATGCAAAAAGTCGCGCCCCGGGCGGATTTAAGTTTTTTACCGAATCCTTAGATAAACGCCTCAAAGATAGCTTGATGTTGGAAGCGGAGCTCGTTAAGACGATTAATCAACGCGGTTTTAGTTTGGTGTATCAGCCTAAATACCATTACGTGGCTGGCGAAACGCCAAGCCTAATCGGGGCCGAAGCGCTGATTCGCTGGATTCACCCCACACTGGGGTTTATCAGTCCCGACCGTTTTATCCCTTTGGCCGAGCATAAGGGGCTTATCGGCCAGATTACGTTGCAAGTCGTGGAGCAGACCTGCGAATTATTGGCAGCCCTTGTGTCTGTACAAAAAGCAGTGCCGATTAGCGTAAATATTTCTGCGCTAGATTTAAATCAACCGCTGTTTTTTGAGCAGGTGATGCGCCGCCTAGCACAAGCGCAGGTCGCGCCGCAATGGTTGGAGCTGGAAGTGACCGAGCGCTTAGCGATGGTGTCGCAAAGTGTAAGTTACGATGTGCTCGAGCGTTTTCGTCATGCGGGCGTGAAAATCGCGCTGGATGATTTTGGTACAGGCTACTCCTCGCTGTCTTATCTGGCGCAAATGCCGATTGATGTGCTTAAAATCGATAAGTCGTTTATCGATTTGTACGCTAATGGTCACCGCTTTCAAACCCTGCTAAAAAGCATTATTGAGCTAGCGCACGTATTTGGTTATCAACCGATTGCCGAGGGGGTAGAAACCCAAGAGATTGCCGATATTCTCAGCGATTACGCTTGTCATTATTTTCAAGGTTATTATTTTAGCAAACCGCTGGCACGTGAGGATTTTACGGCGCTGTGTCAGGCGCGTTGAGGGCTTGTTGGCGATAAGCAAGCGGGGTGATACCCAGCTGTGTTTTGAATGCGCGACTAAAATGAGCAGGCGCAGAATAGCCCAGTTTAAAGGCTATTTCTTCTATCGTTAAGCGGGTATGCTGTAGATAATAGCAGGCCTGCTGAGTACGAATTTCACTCACCAGTTGGCGAAAACTGGTGCCTTTTTCTTGCAGTTGGCGCTGTAGTTGCCGCGTACTGATAGCTAAGGATTTTGCCACCATATCTTCCCGAATACGCTGGCTTTCCAAGCTTTGCTCAATCAAACGTGTGACATAACGCCGAATACACCAAGTCGGCGTTTCCGGTTTAAAGCGATAAGCGGCGGGCAAATGTTCGCCGATCGCCTGATGTGGGTAAATTAGATAGATATGTGCTTGTTGATTGATAAAGCGCGTGCGCGCAAAGTGTTGGCGCAGATTCTGTGGAATCGGTTGATCGCTGGTAATGCCGATGGATAAAGGAAGGTGACCTGTGAAGTGGTACACCAGTTGATGCACCATCGACGCTTTCATCAGTTCGGCCAGTGCGTGGCTTTGCGAGGCTTGTTTGAAAGGGCGTTTGAGGTCAAACACCCATAAATCGTCACAGTTGGCATACACCTCCAATGTCAGAACCGAACTGCTTTCACGAAATGCGCTTTGCAGTTGATTAATCGCCTGCACTAAGTCATCTGCGTTGGCGATAATGTCTTGCACCATATCAAGTGGAGCGTTGGTAAACATCTGCAATATCGGTAAGGGTGCATTGCCATCGGGAAATAACTCGTTCACCCATTTAATAAACATTTCGGAGGGGATATGGACATCTTTTTCGCGCCGCGCTTGTTCAAACAGCACGCAATAATGGTCTAAATGGCGATAAGGAATCTGCTGACGCTCCAAAAAAGACAAAAAATGATGCAGATAATTGCCTTTAAAATAGCTGGATATGGGCATGGATAAAACGCAGTTTTGTTGTTATTTGTGCGATTCTAGGCCAAGTTTAACGCCAAAAACAATTCACTTAACTGTCACCTAAAATTTACCTTCGTAGTTAAAAAACTTTTGCTTAGTTACTAAGTTTTACGTTTTTATGCTTAATTTAATCTCTTCGGTCTTATTGGCCTTCGCTGTGAGGTGGGTTTGCCCGCTATACTGGTCACTCGAATGTCATGTCGCAAAGTGGTATGGACTTCTCTTAATGCAAAGGCTACTTTACAGCGCACATTAAACATCCTTTTTTGTATAAGATTTGTATAAAAAATAGCAAGTTGTAGTATATTTAATTATACAGGCGGATTTTTCCATTAATCCTCAATGAATTTTGAGTTAATCGAGGCGTCCAAGTGCTGCTACCGCGTTTTTGCAGGCCTGTGTCCTTTCCAATATTGAGAACCATCATGGCAAAAAAAACCGTTTTAATCGCAGACAGTCATCCTTTAATCAGCCAAGGGTTGGGTGAGCTTATATCAGGCTGGATGAAGCCCTGTACGCTTGAGTATCTGAACGATGGCCAGGCTTGTATCGAGCGTGTTAAGCAGCGTGCGCCGGATGTTTTGGTCATGGATTTGCCCTTAGCGCGCTTGGATGGACTGGCGGTAATTGAGCAGGTGAAGTGGCTGGCGCCGACCACGCCGATTGTGTTGCTGACCTCGGCTGAGTTGGTCACAACCTGGCTCGAAGCGTATGATGTCGGCGCGGACGCGGTGATCACGAAGTTTGCCAAGGCCGAGGAATTTCGTTATGCGTTGATGCGGGTGTTAGAGGGGAAGCGCTTTTTTTTAAACCGCGAAATTGATCCTTACTCCGTAGGCCAAGTGAGCAGTGAGATGAATGCGATTTTGCAACCGAAAGCGCGGCGTTTGAATCCGGCCGAACGCAAGATTTTGCGTTTATTGGCGGCGGGGTATGCGTCGGCGGATATCGCCGATACCCTCGGCATCAGCCACGGTATGGTGGCGATGTATAAACACATTATGAAAACCAAGCTCAATCTCGCCACTACGCCGCAGCTAGTCAAATATGCGAAGGAAACCGGTATCACCAAGCTGCTACTCCAGCAACTATAAGCGGCACGTTTAGGTCGTTGGCTTGTTAAGGCTCAATTTTAAGCGCTTTAAAATCGCTGCTTGGCTTGCTTTTTGGTCGAAGGCCGCCTAGGATTCTGTGCTTGGAGTCGGCGCCTGCGCGCGCCAAACCGCTGCTTTTTCCAACCAATACGCAGGATAACACGCGTTATGTTCTTTCCCTCGCTCAGTCAAATAGCCACCCAAGGGGTGAAAACCCTTGCAGATAGTCATAGCATTCAACACGCCGCTGATTTTATGGATCAACACAATCTGCGCGATGTGGTCATTACCGGCGCGCAAGGGTTGCGTATGATGACGCCGCGAGAGTTGATTGTATTGCGCTTGCAGGAGGTTGATTTTAATTTGCCTTTGTCGCAGATTGCGCTACAGCCGGTGAGTGTGCTTTCGCAAGACCAGAGCGTGATTGATGGTTTGAGTGCGTTAAAACATGGTCCGTTTGAGTATGTGTGTTTGTTAGATGCGCAGGGCGAACTCAGCGGTATCGTCAGCTATTCGGATATGGCGACGCATCTCGATCCGCATTATCTGGCGGAACATAAACGTATTAACGATTTGGTGCAACTATCCCAGTTTGTGTCGGTACAGGCCGACGATAGCCTAAAGCAGGTGTTGATTACTTTGCGCCAGAGTGACGCTTCCGCCGCCTTAGTCAAGCAAGGCGCGCAGTATGTCGGCATTGTCACACAGCGCGACATTACCCACGCCTTAGCGCAACATCATCAGAGCGAAGCGCCGATATCGCAGGTGATGGTGTCGCCTTTGGTGACTATTAGTGGCGATGCGACGCTGCAGGAAGCGTTGGCGTTTAGTCGAGAAAAACGCTTTAAACGCTTGGTGGTGACCAATCGTGAGGGTACGGTCGTCGGTTTGTTACACCAAAAAGATTTGGTGGCGTTGGTGTATGAAAAATGGCGCAATTTGTTAGATGAACAACAACGGCATTTAGAAGCGGAAAAAGCCTTGTTTAAAGGCGGGCCGGTATTGCTGTTTATTTGGCAGCCGCGAGAGGGGTGGCCGGTACATTTTGTCTCCGATAATATCGAATCGATTTTAGGTTATTCAGCAGGCCTGCTCACCTCGCCGGGGTTTCAATTTATTGATTTGGTGCATCCTGATGACCGTGTGCAAATGGGCGAAGAGGTTGTGGGTTATCTTGCCGAGCAGCGCAGTCATTGGGAGCAGAATTATCGTTTGCGCCACCAAGATGGCAGCTATCGTTGGTTTTATGACTATACGCGCCCGGCCTATGACGACCAAGGTCGAGCGTCGCTGATTTATGGGTATTTATTGGATCAAACGCAGCTGATTGAAACCAAAAACCAAGCCGAGCAAGCGCAAGCGCGTTTGCAGTTGGCGTTGGAGTCGGCCGATACCGGGTTGTGGGTATGGGATATGCAGAGCAATGAAATCGATTGGTCGGATCAGGCGTTTACCCAGTTGGGCTACGCGCCGCAAGCGTTTGCAGTGAATTTGGCGGTATTTCAGCCGATGATTCATCCGCAGGACCTTGCGCCGATGTTTGCCGAAATTGAGCATCAGATGCGTGCGCATCATGGGTTTGTTGTTGAGTTTCGGGTGAAAAATGCGCAAGGCGATTGGACTTGGCTGCAAGGGCGCGGCCGAGTCACGCGCACCAACGCCAAAGGCGAGCCGATTCAGATGATGGGCACGCATTTAAATATCGAAGCGCAAAAGCGCGCGCAAGACGCGATTGCACAAAGCCAGCAGCGCTTACAAAACATTATTTGGGGCACCGGGGTCGGCACGTGGGAGTGGAACGTGCAAAGTGGCGAAACCATTTTTAACGCGCGCTGGGCGGAGTTGATCGGTTACACCTTGGCGGAGCTGCAGCCAACCCGCATCGATACCTGGTTGGCGCTAGTGCATCCCGAGGATAAGGCACGATCGCAGCAACGTTTGCAGGCGCATTTTGATGGCGAAACCGACCACTATGAGGTCGAGGTGCGGATGCGCCATAAAGCTGGGCATTGGATTTGGGTGCTCGATCGCGGTAAACTGGTCAGTCGCAGCGAGGCGGGCTTGCCGTTATGGATGGCGGGAACGCACCAAGACATAACCGAGCGCAAGCAAGCAGAAATGGCGTTACAACAAGCCAAGCAGGAATTAGAGCGTAACGAGCGCTTGCTGGAAGATGGTGAGGCGTTGGCGAAAATCGGCGGTTGGGAATATGAAGTGGCCACGCAGAAAATGTATTGGACGCAAGGCTTGTTTAAGCTGCACGATTTTGAACCTAATCCAAGTTTTGATCATATCGCGCAAAGTGTGCATTGTTATCGCGAAGAAGATCAGGCCACGATTATGGCGGCGTTTGAGCGTTGTATCGAACAGGGCGAGGCGTATGATTTAGTGTTTCCCTTTACCACCTATCGCGGACAGGCAAAATGGATTCGCACTAAAACCGTGCCGCTGCGCGATGCGCAAGGTCAGGTGGCGCGTGTGGTGGGTATTGTCGCTGATATTAGCGAACAAAAACATAACGAACAGCAGCTCAATACGTTGATTATGCAAGCGAATGCTGCCAGTCAAGCGAAGTCGGAGTTTTTGGCCAATATGAGCCACGAAATCCGCACGCCGATGAACGGCATTATCGGCCTGAGCGAATTGGCGCTGAAGGTGGATAAGGTGGAGGTATTGCATCAGCAACTCGACAAAATCTATCGTTCTGGGCGCTTATTACTTGGCATTATTAACGATATTTTGGATTTTTCTAAAATCGAAGCGGGCAAGTTAGACATTCAGGCGCATCCTTTTTATTTAGATAAGTTGCTCGATGAGTTGCGTAGTTTGTTTGCATTGAGCGCGCAAGAAAAAGGCTTGTTGTTTGAGGTGGCGCGCGATACGTCTTTGCCTGTGGCTTGGGTGGGCGATGAAATGCGCTTACGTCAAGTGTTGACGAATTTGCTCAGTAATGCGATTAAATTCACCGATTATGGTCATGTGCATTTGCGCGTTGCCGCGCAAAATGATAGCGCGGGGCGTGATGGCTTGCATTTTGTCATTCAAGATTCAGGCATTGGCATTTCATCGTTGCAGCAGGCGCGCTTGTTTCAAGCTTTTTCGCAAGCCGATAGCTCGATTACGCGTAAGCACGGCGGTACCGGTTTGGGTCTGGTGATTAGCCAGCGCTTAGTGCAGGCGATGGGGGGCGAGGGTATTGACGTTGAATCCGCGCTCAATCGCGGATCAAGTTTTAGTTTTAGTGTGCCGATGGTAGCGTGCTCCCCGGCCCAGCAAGCACAACTGCAAGCGAGACTTGGCGCAGTAGCGCCGGATAAATCGCGCTTGAGCGGGCGGGTGCTGTTGGTTGAGGATAACGAAATTAATCAAGAGGTGGCGCAAGAGCAACTGCACCAAATGGGCTTGAGCGCGACCTTGGCGCAAAATGGCGAAATCGCGGTGGATAAGGTTAAAAACGCCAACTTTGATGTCATTTTAATGGATATCCAAATGCCGATTATGGACGGATATCAAGCCACACAAGCGATTCGCGCCTTTAACCCGACGGTGCCGATTATCGCGCTGACGGCCGCCGCGATGATTGAGGACAAGCAAAAAGCGTTGAGCGTTGGCATGAATGGCCATTTAAGTAAGCCGATTAATAGCCAAGAGTTGTATGTGGTATTGGCGCAAACTCTGCACGAGCACGCAGCTAACACCCACGCGGACAGTGGTTTTAATGGCGCAGTGACACCCCCGACTACCTCGCGAGGAATACGAATGAACGAACAGCCTTTGGCGTTAATTAATCATCCGGCCGGTTTGGCGCAACTGGGCGGTAATACGTTGCTTTACGATAAATTGTTGCACAAACTCGCCACGCAGCTGGCCGAGGATTATGCCGATTTAGCCGAGCAGGTGCAGCAGTTGGCGCAAAGCGGTGGCGCCGATGATGCGCAATGGACGCGTTTGCAACAACAAAACCATGCGCTTAAAGGGGTGGTGGGTAATTTGGCTATCGACGCGCTGTATCAGCAAAGCCAAGCGTTGGATCAGGTGTTGAAACAGCGTCAAGCGCCGACGCTACAACAAGCGGCGGAGTTTGAGCGGGTATTGAAGGCAACGCGTGCGGCGCTGGCTTCTTTTGCCCCCTTGGCGGTTTCGACTGCGCCGATGGTTTCGTCGGCGGTGGTGTTGATGCCGATGTTAAGTGATTTATTGGCGCGTTTAGAGCAAAGTGAATTTATTGATGAGAGCGAGTTGCAACCGCTTGCGCAACAACTTCCCGCCGAATATCAGCAGGCCTGGTTGTCGATTGTTGAGGCGATAGACGGGTTTGAGTTTGAGCAAGCAGCTAATGCGCTTAATGCCCTAATCGCGCGGCTGAGCGCAGCGTGAGTTTAAGCGCATTTATTAAAAGCGGGTATTGGTTGCCCGGGGTCGCCGTAGCGTTGTTATTGGCGTGGCTGGCCGATTATAGCCTGCGGTTGGATCAGCGTCAGGCTTTGCTCGCGCAGCAGCAAGCGGTGGCGCAAAGCTTGGGACAGTTGCGCGTGCAGTTGGAAAGCGTGATTCATAGTAGCGCCAGCCGCGTTGAGGGCTTGGTGGCGATGATTAAACTCGAACCGACGCTGAGCCAGGCGCGTTATGAAGCTTTTTCCCATCAACTGATTGCTGACTTCCCTTTAATTCAAAATATTGGCGCCGCGCCGGATTTAACCGTGCGCTATATGTATCCCTACGAAGGTAATGAGTCTATTGTCGGCTTAAATTATCTTGATATTCCGGCGCAAGCGCAGGCGGCTTTACAAGCCAAGCAAGCGCGCGCGCTGGTGATTGCTGGGCCGGTGTCGTTGTTGCAAGGTGGCGAGGGGTTTATTGGTCGGTATCCGATTTATCGCCAGCAGGGCGAGCAAGAGGTGTTTTGGGGGTTAATTTCAACGGTGGTGCGCAGCGAGCGTTTGTATCAAGCCGCCGGACTGTATAACGCGGCGCTGCAACTGTCGATTCGTGGACGCGATGCGAAAGGGGAAGCGGGCGAGGTGTTTTTTGGCGAGGCTGCGCTGTGGTCGCAGGAGCCGGTGGTGCAAACGGTGCGTTTGCCGTATGGGAGTTGGCAACTTGCGGCGTTGCCGATGGAGGGGTGGTTACAAGCTTCGCCGAATGCACCTTGGATTAAGGTGGGTTTTACGCTATTGGCGTGGCTGCTGGTTGGCGTGTCGTGGTATATCGGTTGGTTATGGCAGCAACGACGTTTGACGACGCGTGCATTGGAGCAGGCGTTGGCGCAAGCGCAGGCGGCGGATAAGGCGAAGTCGGCATTTTTAGCGAATATGAGCCATGAAATCCGTACGCCGCTGAACGGTATTTTAGGCTTGAGTGAGTTAGCGTTAAAAGAGCCGCAGCTTGCGCGCATTCAGGGCTATGTAGAAAAAATACAGCACTCCGGCACGCTGTTGTTGACCATTTTGAATGATATTTTGGATTTTTCCAAAATTGAAGCGGGCAAACTCAGCCTCGATCCGCAGCCGTTTACGTTGAATGTACTGATCAAGCCGTTGGTGGATGTGTTTGGTCCGTTGGCGAAACAGAAGGGGTTGGTGTTAAAAATCCGTTTGCAGTTGGATTTAAAACAGGCGTATCTCAGCGACGGTATGCGTTTACGCCAAGTGTTGAACAATTTATTGAGTAATGCGATTAAGTTTAGCGAGCAAGGCGAGATTGTGTTGAGTGTGCAGCGGCAGGATGCTTGGCTGGTGTTTGAGGTGTGCGATAGCGGAATCGGGATGACGCCGAGCCAACAAGCGCTGTTATTTCAGCCGTTTTCGCAGGCGGATACCTCGATAACGCGCCAGTATGGCGGCACGGGCTTGGGGTTGGTGATTTGTCAGCGTTTGATTCAGGCGTTGGGCGGTGAGGGCTTGCGTGTGGAGTCGGCGCTGAATCAGGGTTCGTGCTTTTCTTTTCGCATTCCGGCACAGGCGGTCGCGATGCAGCCAGTGCGCGATGAGGCGAATAGTCGCGCGCCGGTGCGGTTGCGTGGGCGTATACTGTTAGTAGAAGACAATGAAATTAACCAAGAGGTTGCGCAAGCGATGCTGGTTGATTTGGGTTTAACTGTGACGTTAGCGCAAAATGGTGAGCAAGCGGTGGCCTTAGCGCGACAACAAGGGTTTGATGTGATTTTAATGGATATTCAAATGCCGATTATGGATGGCTATCAAGCCACGCAAGCGATTCGGCAATTTGATACCGCTATTCCGATTATTGCTTTAACAGCGGCGGCGATGGTGGAAGACAAGCAAAAAGCCTTGACCAGTGGTATGAATGATCACCTCGCCAAGCCGATTGTACGCGCGCAATTAGTGGAGAAATTGGGCTTTTATTTAGCGCCTGAGCCAGTTGAGGCTGGATGATTGATGTTTGGTCAGGCCCTTGTATCAACAGGCCTGTAACTGAATCGAGTGTGCTAAGGTGTTAAGGTTTTATATTTGGGCATTGCGATTATCTCGGCATAAGGCGTTCGGGGGTAATTGCGCAGTGTTTTTACTCGTGGCTTTGCTTTTTTAGCAGGCCTGATTTGTTTAAGGTTGAACATAATGAGCAAGCTCAATGCGTTTGGGAAACGGATGACTTCAGCACAGCGCTTAATGCTGTTTACGCAGTCGGTCTTTATTGGCTTGACGCTGGTGGTTGCGTTGGTGATGGGCTATACCGTATTTGTAGATACGCGCGCGCAGTTGTTAGATGAGCAGCAAAAGCTGAATCATCAGCTGGCGTTGCGCTTGGATAAAGAATTGGTTGATCGGCGTGATACGTTGATTCCGTTGGCGAAGTTGCTGACCGATGGTAAGCAGTTGCGTAGTTTGGCGGCGATGCAGCACGCGTTGGATACGCGCATTAAGCTACATACGTTTTTTAATGCGGGTTTGGCGGTATTGGATTTAAACGGCAAAATTATCGCCGATTCGCCGATCGTGCCCGGGCGCGTGGGGTTGGATATTAGTGATCGTGCGCACGTGCAAGCGGTGATGCGCACACAGGCGCCGTTAATAACGCCGCCGTTTGTCGGGCGCGCGGTGAAAGCGCCGGTATTTCATATTTATGTGCCGATTAAAAATGAGGCGGGCGATACCTTGGGTTATGTGTTTGGCGTGACTGAGTTGGCGAAGGATAATTTTTTTCTTGGTTTGTCGGATGAGGTGCTGGGGAGTAATCGTCATTTTTATGTATTGGATTTGGCGAATAATTTAGTCGTCACCGCGTCGAAGCGCGAATTTGTGCTGGCGGATTTAAATGCGCTGGCGGGCAGTGAAGCCTTGCAACGCATTCGCCAAGGGGCGCGGATTGGGCTGGCGGAAAGCCAATTTGGCGGGCGCGTTTTGTTTAGCGCCGAGCCGTTGAAGCACATGGGTTGGCTGGTGGTGCATACGGTTGATGAGCGTGAGGTGTTTGCGCCGGTGTGGGCGTTGTTGTCGAAGTTGGCGTTATTGATGATGGTGCTGTTGGTGTTGGTGGTGTTGACGACAGCGTGGTATATCCGCCGCGAATTGAAGCCTTTGGAGCAGGCGGCTGAGCAGGTAGATGCGATGCTGGAGGCGTCGAGTCCTTCGGCGTTGTTGATTCAGCGTGACGATGAATTGGGGCGGTTGTTGAGTGCGTTTAATCGCTTGTTGGATCAACAGCGGGCAAATATAGACGCGTTGCAGGCGGCGAAAAAAGCCTCCGATGAGGCGAATCAGGCAAAATCGCAGTTTTTGGCGAATATGAGTCATGAGATTCGCACGCCGCTGAATGCGGTGATTGGTTTAACCGAAATGTTGCTTGGCGATAGCGACTTGGCGGATAAGCATTTGCGCCGGATTCAGCAGGTTCACGCTTCCGGTAAGTTGCTATTGGGCATTATTAATGATGTGTTGGATTACTCGAAAATCGAAAGCGGGCGTTTGGAAACCGAGGCCAGTGAGTTTAAGTTGAACGATATGTTGGAGCAGTTGTCGGTGTTGTTTAGCGAGCCGACGTCGAAAAAGGGAATCGAGCTGGTGTTTCATGTTCGCCCCGATGTGCCGACAGCGTTAATTGGCGATAGTTTGCGTTTAACGCAGGTGCTGACTAATTTGATGAGTAATGCGGTGAAGTTTACCGCACGCGGTGAAATTGAGTTGTGTATTCGTTCGCAGCCGGCGAAAGCGAATCAGGTGGGGTTGGTGTTTGCGATTCGTGATACCGGTATCGGCATGAATCAAGCGCAGCGTGAACGTTTGTTTCATGCGTTTATGCAGGCCGATACCTCTATCACTCGCCAATACGGCGGTACGGGCTTGGGTTTGGTGATTAGCCAGCGTTTGTTGCATTTAATGGGCGGTTCGGATATTCAGGTCGATTCCGAGCCGGGCAAAGGTTCGGTGTTTAGTTTTGAATTGACCTTGCCTTTGGCCGATAGCGCAGCCCATCAAACGCATCGGTTTGATTGTGATCCGGGGCCGTGCCGCGCGCTGGTGGTGGATGATCAAATGATTAGTCGCTTAGTGTTACGCGAAACCTTAGAGTCGTGGCAGTTTGTGGTCGATGAGGCGGAAAACGGCACGCAGGCGGTGGACAAGGTGGTGGCGCATTTGAACGAGGATCAGTTTTATAAAGTGATTTTAATGGATTGGGAAATGCCCAAGCTTAACGGCCTGAGTGCGTTGCGTCAGATTAAGTCGCTGTATTTAAATGCCGGTCACGAAATGGATTTGCCTGCGTTGTTAATGGTGAGCGCACATTCGCTTAATGAAATTAATATGCGCGAGGACGATGATTTTGCGTTTTTGCATAAGCCGTTTAGCCCGTCGGGGTTGTATAACGCGGTGAATAACTTACATCGGATAGCGCGTTTGGGGGTGGTGGATCCGCATAGCCATATTCGCTTTAAGGGGCAGACTGTTTTGGTGGTCGAGGATAACGAAATCAATCAGGAAGTGATTGGCGAAATGCTGAGTAGCTTGAATGTGAAGGTGGATTTCGCAGCCGATGGCGAGCAGGGCGTAGCCGCATTGAAGCAGGCGAATTTTGATTTGGTGTTAATGGATATTCAAATGCCGGTGATGGATGGTTATCAGGCGGCGAAGGCGATACGCGCGTTTAATGAGCAGGTGCCGATTGTGGCGTTGACAGCGGCGGCAATGGTAGAGGATAAGCAAAAAGCCTTGAGCGCAGGCATGGATGCGCATTTGGCCAAGCCGATTAGTTTGGTCGAATTAAAGCAGGTGATGATGCGCTATTTGGAGTGGGAGGCGGCGGATAGCGCAAGCGCTGCGCCGGTTGTGCCTTTAGCAGGCCTGCAAAAAATTGAAGAAAAAACCGAGGCGTTGCTTTCAGCACATAAACCCACGTTGTTGATTGTGGATGATGAGCCGACGAATGCGAAGGTGCTGGCCAACGGGCTTAAAGACGACTATAAAATTTTGCTGGCGAATGCTGGCGAAAAAGCGATAAAAATCGCGAATAGCGAAATGCCGCCGGATTTGATTTTGCTCGATATTGTGATGCCTAATATCGATGGTTATCAGGTATGTCAGCAGCTTAAAAATAATCCGCAGACATCGAATATTCCGATTATTTTTGTCAGCGCATTGGACGATAATGCCGACGAGGAGCGTGGGCTGAATTTGGGCGCGGTGGATTATATTTCGAAGCCGTTCCATTTGCCGATTGTCAAATCGCGCGTGCGTAATCATATTGCGCTGAAAATCAAAACCGACTTGCTTGAGCAGATGTCACATATGGATGGTTTGACCCATATTGCCAACCGCCGTCAGTTTGATGAAACCTTGGCGCGCGAAACGCAACGTTTAGCCCGAAACGGTCAGCCGTTGGGGGTGATTATGCTCGATATCGACTTTTTTAAACCGTTTAATGATCATTATGGTCATGGGCAGGGCGACTTGTGTTTGCAAAAAGTCGCGCAAGCGTTGCAGGCGGTGATCAAGCGTCCGGGCGATTTATTGGCACGTTATGGCGGCGAGGAGTTTGTGGTGTTGTTGCCGGAAACCGATGCACAAGGTACACGTCGTATTGCCGAGTCGTTGCGTCATGCAGTGGCTGAGTTAACCCTTCCACACGCTTATTCGCAAGTAGCGGAGCACGTCACCATTAGCGTGGGTGCGGTTGCAGGCTTGGTTGGTGATTTGGCGCATAGCCAACAGTTGTTGCAACTGGCGGATGAGGCGTTATATGAAGCCAAACAACAGGGGCGCAATCAGGTGCGTTTAAAACCGGCTCTGGCGCCGAATTGACAGGCGTTAGGGGCGGTTGCTCTTTATCGTTAAGCCATGAAGACACGAAGGCGCGATGTTTTTTAAGTGCTGGGTGATGGATTGTTTGAGATGTGTTTGCCGCAATCGTTTTAGCTTAACAAAAAAACGATTGCGCGATTAAATAATGCTTTATTTATCAATCACGTGCAGCGAAATGTCAGCCGATCTTAGCCGGGCTTTGTCATAATCAAGCGGCGCGCTTTAATGTTTTATTATCTCTGTGGGGTGCAAAGAATCTTAACAGGCATTTTTGTTTACAAAGCCTTTAAACACGGTCAGGATAATAATTTTAATATCTAACCAAATCGACCAGTTATTAATGTAGTGCAGGTCGTATTCAATGCGTTTTTCCATTTTGTCTAGGGTGTCGGTTTCGCCGCGCCAGCCATTGATTTGCGCCCAGCCGGTAATGCCGGGTTTGACGATGTGGCGCTGCATATAGCGCGGCACGATTTTGCGATATTGTTCGTTGTGGGCGCTGGCATGAGGTCGGGGGCCGACAATCGACATACGCCCTTGTAAGACATTTATAAATTGCGGTAATTCATCCAGACTGGTTTTGCGTATCAATGCGCCAAAGGGGGTGATACGCGGATCATTTTTTTGCGCCTGTTTTATTGCCGATCCGTTGTCGAGGGTGTACATACTACGAAACTTATAAACGTTAATTTCTTTGCCGTTGAGGCCGTAGCGTTTTTGTTTGAAAATAATTGGCCCAGGTGAACTGAGTCTGACGCCGATGGCTAACGCCAGCATCAAGGGGCTAATCAGCAACAGAATAAGGCTGGCGAGCAGGATGTCTTCCGTGCGTTTGATGATTTGTGCGCTGGTTGAATTCAGCGGCGTGTCATACACACTGACAATCGGCAGGCCTTGCATATCAGTCCATTTGGCGTGCATGAGGTCAAATGTAAACAGGTCGGGTACAAACTTGACAATGCAGGTGGAGTCGGTGAGTTGGTTAAGGAGCGTTTTGATTTTACGTTCGGCGCGCATCGGTAGGCAGATATACAGTTCATCGAATTGGTTTTGTTGGCTGTGGGTCAAAATATGCTCACTGCTGCCTAGTATGGGTAGTTGGGCCGGACGTGTGTCATGCAGCGCCGGATTGTCGTCGTAAAAGCCGATAATTTGATAACCCAACCAGGTGTTTTTTTGAATAATTGCCGCTAGTTGTTGGCCCACTTTTCCGGCGCCAAGTATCGCTATGCGCCGATTATTAATACCTTGTTTGCGAATTTGGCTTAGGCTTTGGCGTATGACAAGCCGATAGCCGATTAATATCATCGGTGTCCCCACACCCCAAATGAGTAGTGTGGCGCGCGAAAAGGTTTCATCGTTATTTAATAAGAAAATCAGCACCACCATCGCCGCCCAAGTCATTAACCAGGCCTGCATAATCATGCGCACGCTGGTAAATAAGGGCCGGCCTCGCCAATCTTGATACAGACCGCTGGTTTGCGCAAATATCACAAATAACGCGCTGGCGAGTATACCGATAAGGGTGTAGCGTTCGTGCCAGTCTGTGCCATATAACCACGCGCTTAGCCAAAGTAAGGCGACTGGGAATAGCGCGTCTAACAGGCGGTGCGTCCAAACAAATCCGGAAGTATCCGGTTTAATCGAAAACTGCATTGTGCGCTCCATGAAATAAGATTGATTGTTATATTGTAGTCAAAGTTGTGTATTAGAATAGGCGTTTTGTGCGTGATAGATTTTGTACGCAGTTAAATCAGGGAGAAGCTATGAAAATTGCCGTAGTTGGGACCGGGTATGTCGGCTTGTCGTTGGCGGTGTTGTTGGCGCAGCATCATGAAGTGGTGGCGTTAGATATTGTTAAACAAAAAATTGATTTATTGAATCAAAAAAAATCGCCGATTGTCGATGCCGAAATTGAGGATTTTTTGGCGCATAAGCCTTTAGCGCTGTCGGCAACGCTTGACAAACATCAAGCGTATGCACAAGCGGACTTTGTGGTGATTGCGACCCCTACGGACTATGACACGCAAACGAATACGTTTAACACCCAGTCGGTTGAGGCTGTGATTCGTGATGTCATGGCGATTAATCCGACGGCGGTGATGGTGATTAAATCGACAGTGCCGGTGGGTTTTACCCGGCATATAAAGCAGGTGTGTCAAACCGATAATGTTATGTTTTCGCCGGAGTTTTTGCGCGAAGGTAAGGCGTTGTGGGACAACCTTTATCCTTCACGTATTGTGGTGGGCGAGCAGTCTGAACGCGCGCAACGTTTTGCCGATTTATTGTTACAAGGGGCAAATAAACCGGCTGCGCAGGTTCCTGTGTTATTTACCGATGCCACCGAAGCCGAGGCGATTAAGCTGTTTTCCAATACCTATTTGGCGATGCGTGTTGCGTATTTCAACGAGTTGGACAGCTATTGTGAAATTCATGGTTTGAGCACGCGCCAAGTGATTGAAGGGGTCGGGTTAGACCCTCGTATCGGTCAGCATTACAATAATCCGTCGTTTGGTTATGGCGGATATTGCCTGCCAAAAGATACTAAACAGTTACTGGCGAACTATAACCGTGTGCCGCAAAACTTGATTCAAGCGATAGTACAAGCGAATACTACGCGCAAGGATTTTATTGCCGATCAAATTATTCGCCAAAATCCGCGTGTGGTCGGGGTATATCGTTTGGTGATGAAACAGGGATCGGATAATTTTCGCGCCAGTGCGATTCAAGGCATTATGAAGCGTATTAAAGCGAAAGGTATTACGGTGGTGATTTATGAGCCGGTGCTCACTCAGCCGCTGTTTTTTAATTCAACGGTGATGACCGATTTAGAAGCGTTTAAGCAGGCCTGCGATGTGATTATCGCCAACCGTATGACCGATGAGATACGAGATGTCGCGGATAAGGTCTATACCCGCGACTTATTTGGCCAGGATTAAATCGGCTTAGGTAGGGCTACCTTGAACCATTGGCTGTAGAGTGCGGGTAAAAACAGGAGCGTCAGTAAGGTGCCCATAGTAACCCCGCCGATGAGCACATACGCCAGAGGCCCCCAAAAGGTGGAGGTGGTGAGCGGGATAAACGCGAGCACAGCGGCTAATGCCGTTAGCACCACCGGACGTGCCCGACGCACGGTGGCGTCAATTACTGCCTCGTAATCGCTCAATCCGTGGCGTTTGTTATCATCAATTTGACCGACCAAGATTAAGGTGTTGCGCATTAATATACCGGCGAGACCGATTAAGCCGAGCGTGGCGACAAAGCCAAACGGTTGCGAGAAGAGTAATAGCGCCATCACTGCGCCGATGAGTCCGAGCGGCGCGGTAAGTACCACCATAAACATCCCTGAAAACGAACGCATCATTAACATAATCAAACTCAGCATGAGCACCAGCATCACCGGCATCATCGCACGAATTGAGTTTTGCGCTTTGCCCGATTCCTCTACCGAACCGCCGATTTCGATACGATAACCTAAGGGCAGATTGGCGTTGAGTTCAGCCAGTTGTGGCCAGATTTCCATCGTCACATCCGGCGGTTGCGCGCCAGCGCGAATCTCGCTATTCACTGATAAATAGGGCGTGCGATTACGGCGTTTGAGTACCGGGTCTTCAAATGCTGGCGTTAAGTGTGCGATGTGAGACAGCGGCACGCTGTTGCCTAAGCGATTTTTTAACGTCAAGCTGCTGATTTCATTGAGATTGAGGCGAGCTTCGGTGTCGCTTCGAGCAATTAATAGCGCGGTGCGCGTGCCTTCGCGTAGCTCACTAATACTCACGCCGCCAAGAAGAAACGCCAGCTGTTGTTGCACATCTGAAGGTGAAAACCCAAGTTGTTGCAGGCGAACGCTATCGAATTGGACTTGAATAATAGGGGTGCGTTCACTCCATTCTAAGTGCGGCTGAAGCGTTTGCGGATGTTGCGCCATAATATCGCGCACTTGGCTGGCGATTTGGCGCAGTTGCATTGGGTCGTCGCCCATGACACGGAAAGTAACCGGCCAAATTACCGGCGGTCCATACAGCAAAGGATGTACGCGCACGCGCGCTTGTGCGAATTCGCCATTGTCAATCATCGTTTGTAAACGGGTTTGTAGCGCATCGCGCTGCTGACGATCACCGGTAATGGCGATAATTTTGGCAAATGCTGGGTTGGGTAACTCTGGGTTCAGCGCCAAGAAAAAGCGCGGTGCGCCCTGGCCGACAAAACTCGATAACGAAACGACTTCCGGTTGGTTGGCGATAATGGCTTCAATTTTTTGTGTTAAAGCATCTGTGACGCGAATTGAGGTGCCTTCGGGCAGGTAAATATCTACCATTAATTCAGGGCGATCGGAGCTGGGAAAGAACTGCTTTTCGACCAGCTTCGCCATGCCGACCACCGACAGTAAAAACAAGGCGAGGGTCGTTATTAACACGGTTTTGCGTTGGTGGACGCACCAACGTATAAGCTGACGCAAACGACGGTATAGCGGGCGTTCATAAGGAGCAGTTTGCGTGTGGTGGCTCGGGGCGTGCGCAGCCAGAATCTTGACCCCCAGATAAGGCGTAAACATCACGGCAACCAACCATGAGGCAAGTAGGGAAATCGCCAATATCCAAAAAATATTGCCCGCATATTCGCCGACATTCGATGCGGCAAAACCAATCGGAACAAAGCCGACGGCGGTAATCAGCGTGCCGATAAGCATCGGCTGGGCGGTGACTGTCCAAGCGTAAGAGGCGGCATTGACTTTATCTAAGCCTTCTTCGATTTTTACCAGCATCATTTCAATCGCGATAATCGCATCGTCTACCAATAAACCCAAGGCTAAAATTAGCGCACCAAGGGTGATGCGATCGAGATTTTTGCCGGTGAGCATCATAATAAAAAACGTGATGGCCAAAGTTAATGGCACGGCGAGCGCCACCACCAAGCCTGCGCGAAAGCCGAGGGCGATAAAACTGACGAACATGACCACGCCTAATGCCATCACAAATTTGAGTTGGAATTCGTCAATCGCGTGGCTAATCGCGTGTGCTTGATTGGTGATTTTATCGAGATGAAACCCCAGCGGGAGCTGGGCGTTGAGCTGCTGCTCCACGGCCTGTAATTGCGCGCCCAGTTGCAGGCCGTTATAGCCTTTTTGCATAATCACGCCGATGAGCAACGAGGGTTGCGAGCGGTCGCGAACGATGTAGGAGGGCGGGTCTTCATAGCCTAGACGCAGCTCGGCAATATCGCCAAGTACAAACGTTTTGTTATCGACTATCAGGGGCAGTTGGCGCAGTTGGTCGAGTTGGGTTAAATCGGCATCTAAGCGCAGATAGACGCGAGAAGCTGCGGTGTCTATTTGTCCGCTGGGTTGCAGGCGATTGTGGGCGTCAATGGCGCTAAAAATTTGATTGGGGGTGAGTTGTAGATGTGCCAAGGCCTCGGTGGATAAATCAATAAACACGCGTGGGGCTTGTTCGCCGATTAAATTGACTTTTTGCACACCCTCGATTCGCAGCAACTGATCGCGAATGGCTTCTGCCGGTGCAGTGAGTGCGCGTAGGGGTTGCTCGGGCGCGCTGAGGGCATACAGTGTGAAATATACATCGGAGAAGTCATCGTTGACAAACGGGCCTTGTACGCCTTGCGGCAGACGTTGGCCTTCGTCCAACATACGTTTACGCACTTCATAAAATACATTTTGTACTTCGCTAGCCGGCGTTTGGTCTAAAAATTGGATTTGCATATTGACCTGACCGGGGCGGGCGACGGTTTCCACTCGATCAAAATAGGGTACTTCTTGCAGGCGCTTTTCTAAGCGATCGGCGACTTGCTGTTGCATTTGTTGCGCGCTCGCCCCCGGCCAACTGGCGGAGACTGTCATCACTTTAATGGTAAACAAAGGGTCTTCGGCGCGCCCTAAATCGACAAACGCATACAGACCCGCGAGACTGATGAGCAATATCATATAAAGCGTCAGCGCTTTTTCACGAATTGCCCAGGCAGAAAGATTAAAGCGTGTCATTATCGGCCACGCTCGCGTACTGTTTGTCCCGGTTGCAGTAAGTGAACGCCGGACTGCACAATACGCGTGCCCGGTGGCCAGTCGCCTTCAATATAGGCCACGTCTTGTCCGAGTTGGCGAACTTGTACCGCTAAGGGCTGAACTTGTTGGTCCTTAATCATCCACACAAATGCGCCTTCACCGCGCTCCACCAAAGCCGAAAGCGGGATTTTGTACCAGGCCTGCTGATCGCTAAAGCGTAAGCGTGCGCTTTGTCCTATGACGTTTATCGGAGCGGCTTGTGTTTGCGATAGCGCATAGCGCGCTTCCCAAGTGCGACTTTGGTAGTCCGATTCTGGCGTGAGTTCACGCAAATGCACTTCGCCAAGCGATTGTTGAGCGGATCCGATAAATAATTCGGCTACGCGGGGTAATTGGTCAATGCGATTTTCCGGTACATCAACTAATACATCCAGCCCATCGGTAAATAAAAAGCTAATCACCGGTTGGCCGCTGGCAACGACCTGACCTTGATCCACTTCGACTCGTTGCACTAAGCCCTCAGCCGGAGCGTATAAGTCTGTGTAACTAATAAAGCGTTGTTGCAGTTCAATTTCGCGGCGTGTGGCAATAATATGCTGTTGCAGGGTTTTGACTTGGGTTAAGGCGCGATCGACGGTTTGTTGTGAGGTGAGGTTGCGTTTGATGAGGTTATTTAAGCGCGTCGCTTCCTGTTGTGCTTGTATTAGTTCGGCTTCTTGCGCGGCAAGGTTCGCGCGTAAAGACTCGAGTTTGAGCGTTAAATCGGTGGCGTCAAGTTGTAATAAACGCTCCCCGGCCATCACTTCGGCGCCGGTGTTAACAAAACGTTGTGCGACTTGGCCGCCAATTTGAAACGCTAACGCACTGTAGCGCTGATTATCTAAGGTGCCGTGTAAATACCAAGCTTGGTCATCGGCAGGTTCGATTTCAGTGGTATTGACAAACGGCACCGGTTCGGCTTGTTCTGTTGTTTCTTGTTGACAGCCGCTAAGCAGGCTGAGTGATAGCACGATAGCGATATAAATAGGGGGGTGAAGGTGGCGTTTGTGCATAAGGAGGTTCTCGTTAATATCGCTTAACGCAATGGCGTGAAGCGGCGATGCCGTAGTAGTTTATAGTCTTGTTTCACCATACGCGCTTGCAGCTTCCAAAAATAATAAGCCAAGCTGCGTGGCGATGCTATCCAAGTGCGAATAGGTTTGGCGTTTGTCATGTTATAAACGTTCCGCAAGCTGTTGACGTAACAGGTTGAGCATTTGTGCGCTGGGAAAACCATCGGCCGGCAGACCTTGCGCGGATTGAAACCGGCGCAAGGCATCGCGTGTACGCCCACCGGCAACCCCATCGACGCCGCCGGCGTTATAACCCAACAAATTAAGGCGTTCTTGCATTTCGCTGATGTCTTTTTTGCTCAGGGCGGCATCGTCGGCTGGGCGTTTGGCTTCAAGTGGCGCGCGGCCAATCAGCCGATCGGCTAGGTGACCTACTGCTAAGGCGTAGTTGTTGGAATTATTCCAACGTTTAATCACAAAAAAGTTGTGATATACCAAAAATACCGGCCCGCGATAATCACTGGGCATGAGCAAGGCCGCTTGCATCTCGATTTCAGGAATTTCACGGCCATCGGCAAGTAAAATGCCCATTTGGTGCCATTCTTTGAGCGGACGCAGGGTGCGGCCATCGGCGAGCGCGTAGTCAAATTGTTTGGGCAAGACGACTTCTCGTCCCCAATTTTCTTCGCGTTTCCAGCCAAGTTGGTTTAAAAAATTGCCAGAGGAGTGGAATACATCTGCCAAGCTGTTCCACATATCTTTTTTGCCGTTGTTATCGCCATCGATGGTGTAGTGGGCATAGTTTGATGGCATAAACTGCGTTTGCCCCATCGCGCCCGCCCAAGAGCCTTTCATTTGTTCAAGGCTAATGTGCTGTTCATCGAGAATGCGCAGAGCGTACAGCAGTTGAGTGGTAAAAAATTCGCTGCGTCGCGGATCGAACGCCAGCGTGGCGAGGGATTCTATAATCGGAATGTTGCCAGTATAGCCGCCGTAGTTGGTTTCCATGCCCCAAAACGCAATCAGAAAACGCCCAGGTACGCCGTATTGTTTGGTCACTTGATCGAGCAGGGTGCGATGTTGTTCATAAAGTTCGAGGCCTTTTTCGATGCGCCAAGGGGTAACGGTCATGTCGAAATATTGCCAAAAAGTGCGGGTAAATTCGGGCTGGCGTCGATCTAGCTCTAGTACGCGTTGGTTAAGGGTGATATTAGCGAAAGCACGATCGAGTGTGGCTTGCGAGATGCCGTGACTGAGCGCGCGTTGCTTAAATTCGCCCAACCAGCGCTGAAAATCGGCTTCGTTTTGCGCGTGCGCACACAAGGTAAACGAGCTCAACGCGACACTGATGAATGTGGCGCGAATAAGGCGTAAAAATGCGGTTATGGGCTGGCGTATCATAGCGGTATTAGGATTTCATTATTTTTATTCAGGCCTGCTATTTTACCGAAACCCCTAGCTAAAAAGAGTAAAATTAGCGCAAAAATAATTTGACCTAAAATGGGAAGTGTTTATGAAGTTTTTTGCCACGTCACCGAGCGGACTGTCGGAAATGTTAAAAGAAGAGTTGCTTGAGTTAGGGGCGCAAAATGTTAAAGCGCAACCGCGCGGCGTGGCGTTTGAAGGTGACTTGTCAGCGGGGTATCGTGCCTGTCTTTGGTCGCGTTTAGCGAATCATGTGTATTTAGTCTTACTCGAAGCGGCGTTGCCCAATCAAGAAGCGCTGTATCAGGTCTGTCGGGATTTAGACTGGTCTCGACATATGAGCGAAGATCACAGTTTTGCCATTTCGTTTACCGGACAAGGCATGGGGATTGAGCACACGCATTTCGGTGCGCTAAAAATCAAAGATGCGATTGTGGATTATTTTCGTGATACACGCGGCATTCGTCCTTCGGTGGATGTGGACTATGCCGATATTCGCCTGCATGGACATTTAAACCGTAATCAATTTACCCTGAGTTTAGATTTAAGCGGTCACAGTTTGCACCAGCGCGGTTATCGTGAAGGTCAGCAGGTGAAAGCGCCATTAAAAGAAAACTTGGCCGCCGCCATTCTAATTCGCGCCGGTTGGCCTGCCATTGCGCAGCAGGGCGGCAGTCTGTACGACCCTATGTGTGGTTCGGGTACGTTTTTAATCGAAGCGGCGATGATGGCAAGTGATTGCGCACCGGGCTTGGCGAAAGCGAACGATATGGGCTTTTTGTCGTGGCTTGGGCATGATCGAGAGGCTTGGCAAGGTTTGGTGGCCGACGCACAAGCGCGCGAAATCGACGGCTTAAAAAACCTGCCGCCGATTTTTGGTTCAGATGCGCATGCCGGGGCGCTTAAAATTGCGCGTCAGGCGATACGCCAAGCGGGTTATGACGATGTGATCGAATTACGTCAAAGCGATGTAACGCAAGCTGAACCTTGGCAAACCTGCTCACCAGGCCTGGTGCTAATTAATCCGCCTTATGGCGAACGCTTGGGTGATGAAGATGAAGTGAAGGCGCTGTATGTCAAATTGGGCGAACGATTAAAGCACGCGTTTGTCGGTTGGCAAGCGGCGGTGCTCACTTGTGATAAAAGCCTGGGGTTGTATTTAGGATTAAAAGCCAAGCGTGACCATGAGTTTATGAATGGGGCTATGTCGTGCAAGCTGTTTCGTTTTGAGATAGCGGAAGAGTTTTTTCGACAACCTGCGTTACGTGCAGGCACGGATTTAGCCGCCGAAGTCGAGTTGTCGATGGCGGACTTAGCCGCCAGCGAGGGCGCGCAGATGTTCGCCAATCGCTTGCGCAAAAACCTCAAGGCATTGAAAAAGTGGGCCGGACGTGAGCAGGTGAGTGCGTATCGTGTGTATGATGCCGATATGCCGGAGTACGCCTTGGCGGTGGATTATTACGCCACCCTTGAAGCGGGTGAATGGTTGGTGGTGAATGAATATGCGCCGCCGAAAACGGTGAATGCCGCTAAAGCCAAGCGCCGTTTGTATGAAGCCATGGCGGTGATGCCGGAGGTGATGGGGATTCCAAGCGAACACATCGTGTTTAAGGTGCGTCAGCGTCAGCGCGGTAACAGTCAGTATGAAAAACTTGAAGCGCGTAAGGACTATTTTACGTTGCAAGAAGGGGCGGCGAAGCTTCGCATTAACTTTACCGATTATTTAGATACGGGGGTGTTTTTAGACCATCGTCAAGTGCGCGATTATTGCGCAAAATTGGCGAAGGGTAAGCGCTTTTTAAATCTGTTCTGTTACACCGCCACGGCGACGGTACAAGCGGCGGTGCAAGGCGCGAGCGAGTCGGTGAGTGTGGATATGTCGAAGACCTATCTATACTGGGCGAAGCATAATTTTATGACCAATAATATGCCGCTTAATCGCCATGAGTTGATTCAAGCGGATGTAGTGGCTTGGTTGCAAAATCCGCCGAGCATGCCCAAGTTTGATGTGATTTTCCTTGATCCACCGTCGTTTTCATCGTCAAAACGCATGGAAGGGGTATTGGATATTCAACGCGACCATGTGCAACTCATTGAGCAAGCCGGTGCGTTATTAGCCAAGGATGGCGTGATGATGTTCTCTAACAATATGCAAAAGTTTAAGCTGGATCGTGACAATTTGCAGGCCTGGAATATTGAAGATATTACCCGTCAAACGCTGCCGGAAGATTTTAAACGTAGCCCCAAAATTCACCAGGCCTGGTTGTTACGTAAATCGAATTAGGGTGTGCGGGTTGGTTGGGAAGGCTTGAAAAATAGATTTTGCGTTGAGGTTTGGATGATGGTTTATGGGCTAACCTTCGTTTTTTAGAAGGTAAATAATTAAAAATTAACGGTTTAAATTTTATAGCTTCGTACCCTTCGTGTCCTTCGTGGTGAAAAATAACGTTCAGTGTATGCTGATGATTTGTTTGTGATCGACGAAGACATGGCGCGGTGATCGGTTGTATTCATCTCGTGCATCCGTGTTGTGGTAAACTAGCGCGTTTGATGTTAATCGGTTTTGTAACCCTATGTTTTGTAAGGTAAAGTAATGAGTGTTTCGGTTTCGGTTCCCACGCAAGCTTCAACAAAAAATTTAGCGCAGTCTTTGCTGGGCGGCGGTTTATTAATAAAAACCTACGGTTGCCAAATGAACGAGTATGACTCGGAAAAAATGGCTAATCTGTTGGAAAATACCTACGGTTTGCGTTTAGTAGAAACGCCAGAAGAAGCGGATATCGTGTTAATGAACACCTGTTCGGTGCGCGAAAAAGCGCAGGAGAAGGTGTTTGATGAGCTTGGAAAATGGCGTAAGTGGAAAGAAGAAAAGCCGCATCGCGTGATAGGCGTGGGCGGCTGTGTCGCTTCGCAAGAAGGCAAGGTGATTCGTCAGCGTGCGCCGTATGTGGATGTGATTTTTGGCCCGCAAACCTTGCATCGCTTACCGAACATGATTGCTGAAGCCCTGGCTAAACGCGGCGCGAGTGAAAACAATCGCGCGAAAGCGGTGATTGATATTTCCTTCCCTGAAATTGAGAAGTTTGACTATTTGCCTAAGCCGGAATCGTCAGGTGTGTCGGCGTTTGTGTCGATTATGGAAGGCTGCTCTAAATACTGTACGTTTTGTGTTGTTCCCTATACTCGCGGTGAAGAGGTGAGTCGTCCGTTTGAAGACGTATTGGCGGAAATTCGTGCCTTAGCGCAACAAGGGGTGCGCGAGGTGAATTTATTGGGTCAAAACGTGAACGCTTATCGCGGACGCATGGCGGACGGCGAGATCGCCGATTTGTCGATTCTGATGCACGCGGTGCGCCATATTGAGGGCATTGACCGTATTCGTTATACCACCTCGCATCCGAATGAAATGACGACCAATATCATTAATGCGTTTGCCGAAATTCCTGAGTTGGTGTCGCATTTGCATTTGCCGATTCAGTCCGGTTCAGATCGGATTTTGGCGTTGATGAAACGCAATCATTTGGCGTTAGAATACAAGTCGATTATTCGCAAAGTGCGTGCGCATCGCCCGGATTTAAGCTTGTCCGGCGATTTTATTATCGGCTTTCCGGGCGAAACCGAGGCCGATTTTCAGGCGACGATGAAGCTGGTAGAAGAGTTGAGATACGATCGCTCATTCAGTTTTATTTATAGCCCACGTCCGGGTACACCGGCGGCGAGTTTGCCGGATGATGTGCCGATGGAGGTCAAAAAACAGCGTTTGTATGCCTTGCAAGCGCTGTTAAATGAGCAGACCCAAGCTTACAGCGATGCGATGGTTGGTACGGTGCAGCGCGTATTGGTTGAACGCTTGTCGCGTAAATCGGCTAGCGAAATGGCCGGGCGCACCGATAATAATCGTGTGGTTAATTTTGTCGGCGATTTGGATATGATTGGGACGTTTGTCGAGGTAAAAATTAACGAAGCTCTAACTAACTCGCTGCGTGGAGAGGTAGTGGCTACACCGGAAAAGGGGCGCCTAAATCCGAGTGCGTACTATGCCTTGTAGTTCAAGCGCAGGCGGATTAAAATGTAAACTCAATTAAACAGGATTGAATAACGATTTGGACAGTCAGACCCAAGAGACCGTGTTGCATACGATTGAATTCGCACTCGCGCCGGAATCCAATGAGCAGCTGCAAAATTTTTGCGGCTGGCAAAATCACCATCTCAGCCAACTTGAGTTAAAGCTTGGCGTTGAAATCAATCACCTTGGTTTTTTATTTCGCATTACCGGACAGGGCGCGCGTTTAGTCCGTGCCGAACAGGTGGTGCGCGATTTATATGCTGAAGCGGGGCGCAAAACCTTATTGCCTGAAGATGTGCATTTATGCTTGCAAGGGCAGGGGTTCGAACAGGCGCGGCCGCTTTATGCTCAGCAAGCGTTGGTGAAGGTTAAGCGTAAAGCGATTAAAACGCGTAATCCGAACCAAGGTCAATATGTCACTTTAGTGCAACAAAAAGATGTTAATTTTGGCATCGGCCCGGCCGGGACAGGAAAAACCTATCTGGCGGTGGCGTGTGCGGTGGCTGCATTGGAAACAGAACAGGTTAGGCGCATTATTTTGACGCGTCCGGCAGTGGAAGCAGGGGAGAAGCTGGGGTTTTTGCCCGGTGATTTAACGCAAAAGGTCGATCCTTATTTGCGCCCGCTTTACGATGCGTTGTTTGACTTGTTAGGTTTTGATGCGGTCGAGCGTTTAATTGAAAAAAATGTGATTGAAATTGCCCCTTTAGCGTTTATGCGTGGGCGCACCTTGAACGAAGCCTTTATCATTCTCGACGAGGCGCAAAATACCACTGTCGAGCAAATGAAAATGTTTTTGACGCGAATGGGTTTCGGCTCAAAATCGGTCATTACCGGTGACATTACCCAGTGTGACTTGCCCAAGCATATTAAGTCTGGGTTGCGTGATGCGATTGAAGTATTGGCGGAAGTGGACGAGGTAGGCTTTACGTTTTTCCAGTCGCAAGACGTGGTGCGTCATTCATTAGTGCAACGCATTGTACAAGCCTATGAACGCAGCAATCACCTACAACATAATCGAGAATAAGATGGTAGATGTCGAATTACAATGGGCGATTGAGCCACAAGCTATCCCCACCGAAGCCCAATGTCAAAAATGGGCGCAAGCTGCGATGCAGGGCGAATACGCTGACAAACCGGTGGCACTGACCATTCGTGTGGTCGATGCGGATGAAGGTCGTAACCTAAATCAAACTTATCGCCAAAAGGATTATGCAACCAATGTGTTGTCGTTTGATTTTGAATATCCTGCAGGCCTGCAACAAGCGTTGCTAGATGAGGATGATGAGCCGTTGTATCTAGGCGATTTGGTTATGTGCGCTTCGGTGATTATCGAAGAGGCGATGGCGCAGGAAAAAACATTGGAAGAACACTGGGCGCATTTAGTGGTGCATGGTTGCTTGCATTTACAGGGCTATGACCATATAGAGGAGGCGCAAGCCGAAGCAATGGAAGCGCTGGAAACCCGCATTATGCAACAACTGGGTTATGACGACCCGTATTAATCGTATTTTTTGAATTTGTTTCGCTAATTTTGGCTGGTTTTTAATGTTAAGGAGTGAAAAAAGCGTCATGAGTGACAGTGACAGTAGTGGCGGTTCATCGTGGTTGGATCGTTTAACGCGATTATTTTCCGATGAGCCTGAAGATCGTGAAGATTTACTGGATGTGCTAAAAGAAGCGCAGCGTCAGGGGTTGCTTGACAGTGATGCGTTGTTGATGATTCAGGGCGTATTGGATGTATCGGAAACGCGGGTGCGCGATATTATGGTGCCGCGTCCGCAGGTCGATGTGATTAATGAAGCTTGGACGCTAGAAGAAATTTTGAAAGAAATTACTGAATCGGCGCATTCGCGTTATCCGGTGATTTCTGAAAGTAAAGATGAAATCGTAGGGGTGCTATTAGCCAAAGACGTGTTGCGTTTAATGGTGAATGGCCAGCTCAATAGTAAAGAGGATTTGCGCGCTTTATACCGTGAGCCGGTGTTTATTCCCGAAAGCAAACGCTTGAATGTATTGTTACGCGAATTCAAAACCAGTCATAACCATTTGGCGTTGGTGGTGGACGAATATGCCGGATTAGCAGGCCTGGTAACGATTGAAGATATTTTGGAGCAAATCGTCGGCGATATTGAAGATGAGCATGACGAAGATGAAGAGCAGTATATCAAGCCACACGTTGGCGATAGCTTTTTGGTGAAAGCGTTGATGCCGATTGATGAGTTTGGCGCGGCGTTTGAGGTCGAGTTGGAAAACGAAAACCAGATTGAAACACTCGGCGGTTTGATTGCTAGCCATTTGGGTCATGTGCCGCAAAAAGGCGAGGAGTTGGAATTGAGTGGTTTGTTGATTCGGGTAGTGAAAGCAAACAGTCGCCGTGTCGAGCTATTGCAAGTAAAGCCAATCGACGATGAAGGCGTAATGGACTGATGTCACGTTTTGCGCGGTTAAAATCTTATCTTTGGCCTGATTATTGGGTGTTAGTGGCCGCGCTGCTCGGCGCGGTTTCGGTATTGGGCTTTGCCCCATTTCATTTTTCTCCGTTGGTTTTATTGGCCTTGGCTGGCTTGTTTTGGTTGTGGGCGCGTGCAGGTTCGGTGTCGGCGGCGTTTGCTTATGGTCTGTGGTTTGGGCTGGGTTTGTTTGGCGTAGGGGTGAGTTGGATTTTTTCAGCGATGTATTTCTACTCCGGCGTGCCCATGGTGGCGGCGCTTGCGTTGGTGGCGGGGTTTGTTGTACTCATGGCATTGTTTGTCGCGTTTGCGGGAGCGTTGGCGCGTAGCGTATATCGTGATGAAGCACCGGGACGTGCGTTGTTGTGGTTGTTTCCGGCGGCGTGGGTGCTGTTAGAGGCGCTGCGTTATTATGTGTTTGGCGGCTTACCGTTTTTACTCACGGGTACCTCGCATATCGGCAGTTGGTTAGATGGTTATGCGCCGGTATTGGGTGTGTTGGGCGTGAGTTTCGCTGTGGCGATAACGGCGGGTGCGTTGGTGTGGTTTATTCGTCACCAGCAGGCGTTACCTGCGGCGTTGGTGGTCGCATTCTTATGGCCGATTGGGGGCGTATTGCAAAATGCGACTTGGGTAACACCGGTTGATGAACCGATTGATGTCGCTTTAATTCAAGGCAATACGGCGCAGGATGAAAAATGGCAGCGTGATCGTTTCTGGAGCATGATGCGCGAATATATTGCAATGACGCGTGATAACTTAGATGCCGATGTGATTATTTGGCCCGAAACAGCGATTCCGGGTTTTTTTGATCAGGTCGCTCAAGGGCCGTTGCAACGCTTTTTTGCTGATGCGCGTTTGCAGTCGAGCGACATTTTGGTGGGGGTTATTATGCGAGACAGTGAAAAGCAGGCTTATTTTAACGCGATGGTGAATTTGCGTGATCCGCAACAGGTTTATCATAAGCGGCGCCTAGTGCTGTTTGGTGAATATTATCCATTTGGCGCGTTATCGACTCGCTTAGCAGATTGGTTTGGTTTTCCGTTATCGCAGTTTTCTGCGGGCACAAACACGCAACCTTTGTTGACGCTGGGCGGCCAGCCAGCCGGAGTGTCGATTTGTTTTGAAATGCTGTTTGCTTCCGAGTTGGCGCGGGATTTGCCGCAGGCGCGTTATTTTATTACGACCAGTAACGATGCGTGGTTTGCGCATACGCTTGAACCGGCGCAGATGCGACAAGAAGCGCAAATGCGCGCGCGCGAGTTGGGGCGCGAGCTCGTGCGAGTGAATAATACCGGTTATAGTTCGGTGATAGGTGTGGATGGCCAAGTGAAAGCGGAATTGATGCCGAATCAAAGCGGTGTTTTGCGTGCTCAAGTGCAGCCTTACGAAGGCATGACGCCATATGCTCGTTGGGGTAATAGTTTGATTTTATTGCTGGTTATCGGTTTGTTCGCCAGTGTCTTGGCGAAGCGTTATGCCTTTACCGGACGTTTTCGTTTGCCCACGAAAAAAGCTAAATAACAGAAACGAAACTGGATAGGCAGGTTTGACTTTAACCAGGCTTGGTTAATTTATGTAACCTTGAGGGCAAGAGATTAAGTCTGTTGATATTTTGCGGTAACGGATGATAAATAACGTTTTAGTTAATCTCTCGTTCCTAAGTTGTGAGCCTGTGAATGAATTGATTTAAATTCACCACAGAGACACAGAGTCATGAAGAATTTTAAAATAAGCAAACCTAAACGTTGAAAGTCTTCGTGTTCTGCGTGGTTTAAAACAATCGATTTACACAACTCATCTGACCCCGTGAGGTGAAATTTTGAGCCTTCGTGTTCTTCGTGACCTTCGTGGTTCAAAAATGAACCCTAGAAAAAAGCCGCCCCGAATGGGTTATTTGAAACGTCTTCGGGGGGCGTCAGTTTTAGCTAATCTTTAGCTAATCAAACTTCTTAACATCCACGCATTTTTTTCATGGATTTGCATACGTTGGGTTAATAAGTCGAGTGTTGGCTCATCGTTGGCTTCGTCGGCAATCGCAATAATTTCACGCGCTGTTTTCACGACCGCTTCTTGTCCTAAGACTAGGTTACGAATCATGGCTTGCGCATCCGGCTGACCGGCTTCTTCTTTAATTTGGCTGAGTTTTTCAAATGCACTGAATGAACCGGGTGCAAACTCACCTAATGAACGAATACGTTCGGCAATATCGTCAACTGCAGTGAACAACTCGGTGTATTGTTCTTCGAACATGGTATGTAAGGCCGGAAACATCGGGCCGGTGACATTCCAGTGATAGTTATGGGTTTTTAAAAACAGCACGTATGAATCAGCTAATAAACGCGATAAGCCTTCTGCAATCGCTTTACGATGGGATGAGTTGATTCCAATATTGATTTCCATGATGATGCTCCTTTGTTAGGTTGTTTGCCCTTAATGACGAGTGAATGCAGGTTAAAACTCAGCCTACTTTTATGTTGGTCACAGCAAGTAAGCGATGGCGATAGTTAGGCTGATTCGCGTTTTTCCTTTTTCGTTTGTATTTAACTCGTCAAGAGGGTTTTCACTGTTTGCATTTCTATCTTAACGCAATCGGCAGGTGACTGGATTGATTATATTTAATAGCTTAATAAGCTTAAACTATGACGCTGGATTTGGCATGTGTAGATTTGCGCCGAGACCATGTATTCGCGCCTTTACCAGCCGCCAAACGCGTTTTTCAGCCAGCTTATTTGTGTGCCGGTTTGACTCAGAATATCAAAGCGTAATGGTGCATTTTGATACTGGGGATGTTTTTGTAAAAACCGTTGTGCGCAGCGTTGTAGGGCTTGCTGTTTGCGGGTGGTGACGTATTCTTGCGCGTAACCAAAATCGGCATTGCGTCGGTATTTTACTTCGATAATGACCAAGGTGGCGCCATCAAGTGCGATTAGGTCAATTTCGCCGCCTTTGCAATAGACGTTCTGCGCTACTAAGGTTAGGCCTTGTGCGGCTAAATATTGCCAGGCCTGCTGTTCGTAGTCGTGGCCTTGGCGTTTATTCGGGTGCATCGCTTGGGCTCGGCGGGTTGAGTAAGATTTCTTCAAGCAGTACATCGCGCAGGCTGTGACTGTCTGCAGGAGGCAGGGGCGAAAACAGGACTTTTTCTGCGGGGCTAATTTTACCGTTTGCATTGTATTGCGCCCAGAGCAGTTGTGTTTTGATGCGCTGATTAGGGTCTAAGCGCAGGTTGCCACCGGCTGAGTGGATAGCGCATTCTGGGCTGAGCAGGAAAAAATGGCGTGCGAGTTGATAGCTGTCCCAACCGAAGGCTTCAAGGCGCGTACGCAGGGGAGATGGCGTGAGTGCGGCGGCAAGGGTTTGTAAGCTGATATGTTTTAGATCGGGCACCGGGGCGTTGTCGGCTAAGCGTGCTGGGGTGAGTTGACTGGTGCCATATAAGGGTAGGCGCAGCGCATAGTATTCCAGTTGAGGTTGAATCATGGCGACGGCTTGTTCGTTGCCGACTAGGAGTATTGCATCGATATCTTGGCGTGTTCTTGGAAAAAACTCGAGGCTGCGCCCAATCGTTCGGCGCAAATAACCCGCGCGTCCTTCGCTTTTATCGGTGTTTAGTAATTTGGCGATTTCGGCTTTGACGTTGGGGGTGTTCTCGGCAAATAGATGCGCGTTCATGGCAATCGGATGGTCTGCGTTCCAGCGCGTTTGTAATTCGTTGGCTTGACGCTGGTAGCGGTCGGTGGCGAGCAAGGCTGGGCGTTGCACCGCATCCTGTTGTAAACGCTCAATGAGCGCAGCGTTTTCGTCGGTGTTTCGCGGATTAAACTGCCAAAATTCGGTGGCAACATCGAGGTCGTTTAGGCCAATCATGTCGTCGACACCGGCTTGGGCGAGGGCGTTGAGTTCAGGTTGGGTAAAGGGGCCAATGATTACGCGGGCGCCTGCTTGTTTGGCTTGATGATAAAGCGCCACGACGTCATCTTGTTCTTTGAGGTCAAAAAACAGCAGGCTGTGTGGTGAGTTGGTTTGCCAATAGGCTTTGAGCAGTCCGGCGCGAACTTGTTCGCTAATTGCGCGATAGCGTTCGGTAAACGGTAGGATAACGCCGGTAGTCGGGTAAAGTTTGTTGCGATCGAATTCGGCGATAAGCTCATCGAGCAAGTGGCGATTAAACCAAGTTTGTTCGAGCAGTTGGCGTAGGTCTTCGAGTTCGCGTTTATAGGCGTAGCCTTGCGCTTCGGCGGCTTGCAGTAACCAACCCCAATCTTGGTAGGTTTGTTCGTCACTTTGTGCCAGTTGCGCACGCGCGGCGCTGTCGAGTTGCTGTAGGGTTTGCCAAGTGTCGCGTTCGAGCCGGGCTTGTTCGGCATTATCGGCTTGTAGCCAAAGTAGGCGGCTGTAGTCGATAAACGCCAGCCATTGTTGGTTTTGTTTTGCGTATTGACGCTTTGCTTCCAGCCCTTCTCCCGGTGGTGGCGTGGTTTCGATTGGCGCGCTTATCGGGGTAATTGGAACAGGGGGGGAACTGACTTCAGGTGCGCTGGGGGGAGTGCTACAGGCACTGAGCAGTACAATCGGGAAAAATAACGCAACACGGTTTAAGTTCATGGTTCAAGCCCGTTGAGGTTGGGTTTTGTTTGTGCGTGCCTTGTGGTTACAATAGCGGCTTATACGCAGATGAAATAAATAGGTTTAATTATATATGCAAATGGTTGAAAAGGGAGTGCTTTACGTGGTGGCAACGCCGATTGGTCACTTGGCGGATATTAGCGCGCGTGCTACTGAGGTGTTGGCGCAGGTGGATTGGATTGCGGCGGAAGATACGCGCCATTCGGCCAAACTATTAGGGCATTTAGGCTTGCACAAGCCGTTAATCAGTTTGCATGAACACAATGAGCGTGAACGGGTGGAAATGCTGCTGCAGCGCTTACAACAGGGGCAAAGCGGTGCGTTGATTTCGGATGCGGGCACGCCGTTAATTAGTGATCCGGGCTATCATGTGGTGCGTGCGTTGCGTGAGCAAGGTTTAGCGGTGTGTCCGATTCCGGGGCCTTCGGCGTTGGTGTGTGCGTTGTCGGTGGCGGGGTTGCCGACTAATCGGTTTAGTTATGAGGGGTTTTTACCGGCAAAAGCGGCCAAGCGGTTGGCGCATTTGTCGGCATTGGCAAGCGACTCGCGCACCTTGGTGTTTTATGAGTCGCCACATCGGTTAATGGATACCTTGGCGGCGATGATTGAGGTGTGGGGAGGTGAGCGGGAGATTTGTGTGGCGCGTGAAATGACGAAACAGTATGAGCAGTTTGTGGCGGCGTCGTTGGACGAGGCGTATGCGTATTTTTTAGCGCATGAGGATAAAGTTCGTGGGGAGTTTGTGTTGGTGGTGGCTGGGGCGGTGCAGGTGGAGGCTTGTGATGCGACGCAGTGGGATGGCTTAATTAGGTTGTTGTTGGCGCAGGGGGTGGCCGTGAAGGCTATTAGCGAGGTCGTGGCGTCGTATTTTGAGGTTAAAAAGAAAGCGGTGTATGCGCGGGTGTTGGCGCTAAAATCGCTTGTTGAGGCGGAATAAGGAGCGAGTCATGCAGGTGTTTTCTTTGCGTCAAACTCTCACGCGGCGCTTTGCATTGGGCCTGTTTGGTCTAATGTGTCTTGCTTGGGGGCTGGGTTTGTTGGCGATTCATTACGCGGTTGAACGGGTTCATCTTATTGAGTTAGAGCGTGATACGCAGGCGTTGATTGAGCGTTTGAGTTGGACGCAAGATGGGCAGATGATTTTGGTTACCGAGGGCTTGCGGGTAAATTATGATAAGTTGTATTCGGGGCATTATTTTGTTTTGCACGCGCAACGCACTACCTTGCTGCGTTCGCCGTCATTGGGCGACTTTTCGTTGCAATTAAAGGCGCGTACTGATGCAACGGTGGATGTGTTTGAGTTGCCTGGGCCGTTAGATAGTGTGTTGCTGGTGCGTTTTTCTCAGCATTTTGTCGATGGGCGTTGGATTGAGTTGGCGGTGGCTGAAAATTATACGGATGTGAAAGCCGCGCTGTGGCGGTTTATGGTCGCGTTTTCGTTGGTGATGGTGACGATGTTTGGCGTGATTATGTTGATATTTTGGCGTGGTTTGCAGCGCGGTTTTGCGCGCGTGCCTTGTGCGACATCGCAGTTGGGGTTGCAAACGCTGCAAACGAATTTGCTTGGCGCAAAGATTGCGTTGGAGTGGTTACCCTTGGCTGATCGTTTACATCAAGCATTGATTCAATTACATGCGCATTCTTGGCGTCAGCACGCTTCGTCAAGCGCCTATGAAAGTGTATGGCCGTTGGATTTACATCGTTTGTTAGAGACATATCAGGTGCGTGCGCCGCATTTGCGGTTTCAGTTTCGCTACGATATGGCGCCCGCGCATTGGCTTATTGGGCAGGAGGATATGCAAGCGGCATTGCGTAGTCTGTTGGATAACGCGGTGGCTTGGGCGAAAACGGAGGTGCATATGGTGGTGCAGCATCAAGATGATAAGTTATGTATTCGGATTGAAGACGATGGAGAGGGTATGGAGCCGGCGCGTTTAGAGCAGATTCAGCAACGCACTCAGGCCAAAGCCCTTGGTGAGGCGAATACCGGTTTGCGTTTGCTTGAAGAAATCGTTTACGCCTATCAGGGGCGATTAAGTTTTGAGGGGAGCAAGCGTTTAGGCGGTTTGTCGGTATTGTTGTGCTTTGATCGTCCAAACTTTGAATATTAAGGCGCTGTTATGTTGTTTAACTAGGGTCGGTTGACCATTCCTTTTTGAACCACAGAGACAAGAAGGTTTGAAGTTTTTTAAGTATTAAATCATTGTTTTTTGGAGATGAGGGTGTGCAGCGTAAATTCAAATTGCCGTTATTATTTGAACCGCGCTTTTTTAATCAATCACTTACATCAAAATGTCAACAGGTTTTAGGCTATTGCCAATAGGTTGGCGCTGGATGCGGCTAATTAGGCGATGGGTATAATAGCGACGGCAATGCT
>JAVETW010000029.1:0-28747 GCA_034005865.1 Thiomicrospira sp.
CGCGTGGCGCTACCGGTAAAAGAATATGCGAAAAAGCACCCGCACAGTATGGGCGCGTGGTCGGCGGATTCCAAATCTCACGTGGCGCATATGGACGCTAACGATTTTTATGGCAGTGAGCAATCGGTTATCGTACCAAGCGCCTGCCAAGTGCGCATTGAACATCATAGCGAAAATGGCGAGGTGCGCATTCTAAAAGATGGTTTGGCATTGCAAGCCGCAGAAGTGATTGATGCGGCCGTACTGAATGTACGCGCGTTGCGTGATTTTTATCAAACCCAAATCGATTCGGCAAAACAACAAGGCGTGTTATTGTCTTTGCATTTAAAAGCCACCATGATGAAAGTATCCGACCCGATTATGTTTGGTCATGCGGTGGAAGTGTATTTCGCCGAGGTGTTTAGTCGTCACGCCGACACCTTTGCGCGCTTAGGTGTCGATTCACGCAACGGTTTGGGCGACGTGTACAGCAAAATCCAAACACTGCCTGATGCTGAGCGTGCGCAAATCGAAGCCGATATTCAAGCGGTTTATGCTAAACAGCCGCCATTGGCGATGGTGGATTCGGACAAGGGCATTACCAATTTACACGTACCAAGCGATATTATTATCGACGCCTCCATGCCGGCGGCGATTCGTTCTTCCGGCCAAATGTGGAATGCGCAAGGCGAATTAGCCGATATGAAGGCGATGATTCCCGATCGCTGCTATGCCGGAATTTACCAACAAACTATCGAGTTTTGTAAGCAACACGGTGCCTTCAACCCCAGCACCATGGGCTCAGTGCCAAACGTGGGTTTAATGGCGCAAAAGGCGGAAGAATACGGTTCGCATGATAAGACGTTTGAAATCGCATCAGCAGGCCTGGTCAAAGTGGTGGAGGTAAATAGCGCTGAGGTATTAATGCAACATACGGTCGAAGCGGGTGATATTTGGCGTATGTGCCAAACCAAAGATGTTGCGATTCAAGATTGGATTCGTTTAGCAGTAGAACGCGCACGCTTAACCGGAACACCCGCTATTTTCTGGCTCGACAGCGCACGCGCACACGATGCCAACCTGATTAAAAAAGTCGAGGCCGGGTTAGCAAAACAGGATACGCAAGGATTAGCTATTCAAATCCTATCGCCGGAACAGGCTATCGCCTTGACGCTACAACGTGCAAAAGACGGTTTGGATACCATTTCGGTCACAGGTAACGTATTACGCGACTATCTCACCGACCTGTTCCCGATTTTAGAACTGGGGACCAGTGCAAAAATGCTGTCTATTGTGCCGTTATTAGCCGGTGGCGGATTATTTGAAACCGGAGCAGGTGGTTCCGCACCCAAGCACGTACAACAACTGGTACAAGAAAACTTTTTGCGCTGGGATTCGTTGGGCGAGTTTTTAGCCTTAGCGGTATCGATTGAACATTTAGCCAATCAAACCGGCGACAAGCAAGCCAAGGTGTTGGTCGATACTCTCAACCAAGCCACCAGCCGCTTTTTAGACAATGACAAATCACCGGGGCGTAAGTTGGGGCAGTTGGACAATCGTGGCAGTCATTTCTATCTCGCGCTCTACTGGGCGCAAGCGCTAGCGACACAATCGGATGATTTAACGTTACAGGTGCGATTTAAGCCTATGGCAGAAGAACTGGCGGCCAACGAAGCAACTATTCTTGCCGAGTTAAGCCAAGTGCAAGGACACGCGGTGGATTTGGGCGGCTACTATCACCCGGACAAAGCAAAAACGGATGCGGTGATGCGCCCGAGTGCGACGCTAAATCGCATTATTGATGCGTATCTTGCACAGGCCTGATGCCCGAGAGTACGAGTTTGTGGTGCTATTGCAGCACAAACTCGGCCACACGCCTAGCAACCTTGCCACAGTAAAATGGGGCTTGCATCTAGCTAGGGCGTGTTATTCAAGGTGTGTTCAATCTAGCTGTTTTAGCAGGCCTGCTAAAGTATGTAACGCCGCTTCAACAAGCGGCATTTAACTTCTGCGTAGCTTCTAATCTCTTGACATTTCGATGTCGCTGATAGGTAATCGCTCAATAGGCTTGTTGTTCAGCCAGTCACTTGATATAAGCACCTATCTTCACAAATCCATGACTTAATACTTAAAAAACGTCGTACCTTTGTGTCTTTTGGGTTACAAAATGAATTGATTGTCTAAGGTCGTACGTAGTGATAGCCTTTTTGTTGTAAGAACACCAACTCCGCCACGCCCGCCGGAACAATATCGGCTTCTTCCACGTCTTTAAGCGTGCGCCAATCTACATTGCGCGCTTTGAGCGTATTGTTACACACCGCGACATTCACCCCCAACGCACGCAGGTTTTCCAGCGCACTGACCATTTCAGGTTTTGAGGTTTCTAATGCACTCATACCGGCGGCAAACACCACAAGGGTAAGTTGTATATTGTCTTGACCTACGGCGCGAATATGGTTGTTGATATTGCGCATAATCTGAATTTGAAAATCGACATTGCTGTCATTGAGTTGATACACCACCTTTTGTTTGCCGTAGGGTTCGTGCGTGATGTTCGGTTGTACATAGTCGGCCATCGCCTGAGCGGATAATGCGAGACCCAGAGTGAGTGCGATAAGGTGTTTTTTCATGGTTTAGCTCCGTTATAGGGTTAATTTGGCGTTATTGTAAAGCTGAAAAAGGGCGGGTGCGCGCTGAATAAAATGATTGTAGGATAGAGGAAATTAATAACTGAGTAGAAAGCTAAGGAATAGGCGAGCAGCAAGATAACAGCGAAAGAAGCAAGCTAACTCTTGCATGAGTTAGCTTGGGTAAAACAAAAACTATTTATTCGTGGCGTAAAGTTCTGCAACCTTATTCCAGTTGACCACGTCCCACCAAGCATTGATGTAGTCAGGACGACGGTTCTGGTAACGCAGGTAGTATGCGTGCTCCCACACGTCTAAGCCTAAAATTGGCGTGCCTTTCACTTCGGCTACATCCATTAACGGGTTATCTTGGTTAGGCGTTGAGGTGATTTGCAATTTGCCTTCGGCGTTGACGATTAACCAAGCCCAGCCCGAACCAAAACGGGTTAGACCCGCTTGGGTAAACTGCGTTTTAAAGGTAGCAAAGTCGCCGAATGCCGCATTAATATCATCCGCTAATGCACCGGTTGGTGCGCCCATGCTGTCGGCGCTCATTAAATCCCAAAAAAAGCTATGGTTCCAGTGGCCACCGCCGTTATTGCGCACCGCTGGCGAAATCGCTCCGGCGTTTTTAATCAAGTCGATTAACTCTTTGCCTTCGTTTTCAGTGCCGGCAATCGCATTGTTTAGGTTGGTGATATAGGTTTGATGATGCTTGGTATGGTGAATTTCCATAGTTTGCGCGTCAATCGCAATTTCCAGCGCGTTATAGTCGTAGGCTAGGCCAGGTAAAGTAAAGCTCATAATATAAACCTCTTGTTTGTGAAATCCGTTGCTGGGCAACGACAGAAAAATGACTCGTCTATTTTAGCGTGAAAAAAACCTGTGTAAAGGTTGAGTGAATCAAAAGGTTATTGGCCGTCTTTAGCTGGGTAGACCATCTTGGCTGTTTTCGCTTAATCGTACTTCGCTGGCAAGACCGCGCAGGGTTTGCAAAAAGGTATTAAATCCTTCAAATTGGCTAAGCTGTGCCAAGGCTTGCTGCTGGTTAAGTTGAAATAACCAGCTTACGCGAACTGAAAATTCGCTACTGGGGGCCGGTTCGTAAAAGGTTTGAATGGATTGGATACAGGGGTAATGCTGACTCAGGCGATCAAGCAAAGGTTGTATGATGAGATGCTCGGGTTGCTGCCAGTGCAAGCATTGCGCGCTGACCAATGCTTGCGGCTGTCCCCAGATTCGACATTGTTGCAGAATTTCAGCGGCCCGTCCGGCGCTACCAACCAATCGCAGGATATTTTCGATTTGCAGCGTCAGCGCGGCGTGCAATTCTTGGCGGTGACTAAAATAATCCTTCGCTTTTTTACGTTGATCGACGAGGGTTTTAGCCAAATCAGAAAAGAAGTTGATTTTGGCGACGCCCTTGCGCGTTAGACGGATGCACTGATCTTCGGTGAGACCAGAACCGCCATGGATAACCAGCGGACAGGCGGTTTCTTGATGGATGCGTTTTAGGCGAGCGAAATCTATTTTCGGTTGCTTGTTGTTTAGGCCGTGTTGATTGCCCACGGAAACGGCTAACGCCTGCACCCCGGTACGTTGCAGCAGGTATTTTGCCGTTGCCGGCTGCGTTGGCAAGTCGGCATGGAGTTCGGTGGTGTATTGGTTATCTTGACTGACATGGCCGGCAATCGTTTCGAGAGGGATTTGCATTTGTGCGCATAAACTTTGCAGCTGACTTATTTGTGCTTGCGCATCCAGCAGATTATCGGTTTGCGGCTCATACATCACGCTATTGCAACCTAAGCGTATGGCTTGCGATAAGGTGTCAATATGTTTGGCATGATCATAATGAACGGCGATAGGAATTTCGGCTTCATGGCACAGCTTGACCAAACCGGGTAACAGGGCATCAAATTGCAGATAACTGCGATGACTATCGATAAGGTTAAGAATAATGGGCGCACGCGTTTGAGAAGCGGCTTGTACTGCAGCGTGCGCCAATTCGAAATCGGTGATACCGATGCCGGCTACCGCATACTGATTTTGATAAGCATGCTGTAGCAAGTCCTGAGCGTTGACGAGCGGCATCGGGCTTCCTTTGGCTGACTTATTTAGTCAGGTTAGCAAACAAGGTCGGTAACTTTTCAGGCAAACGCGCAACGTTATCAACAATCGCAAAACGCCCTTGACCGAAAATGTTTTGCACATACTTGTCGGCAAATGGATCAATCGTTAAACAGTAGCTAAAAATGCCTTTGGAAGCGAGTTCTTCCACCGCTTTTTTCGCGTCTTGTTTTAGGTATTGACCATCACGTTCGTCAATATCGGCCGGTTCACCGTCGGTAATCACCAGCATAAGCTTTTGCTTGCTGGATTGCTTATCCAAGTAAGAACCCGCATGACGTATTGCCGCCCCCATTCGCGTCGATAAACCGCCTTTCATTCCGGCAAGCTTCGCCTTGGTTTCGGTTGTGAAGTTCTCATCAAACTCTTTAAACTTCACGTATTGCACGTCGTGGCGACCATCGGATGAGAAACCGTGAATCGCAAACGCATCCCCGATACCGGCAATCGCTTTCGATACCAACGAACAGGCTTCTTGGGTCACTTGAATAATGCTCTTGTCTTCCCCGACCACTAACGAGTTGGTGGATTCGGACAAGTCGAGCAAAATCATCACCGACACATCACGTTGTTTCAGCACGTTTTTCATCGTGATGCGCATATCGGGCTGTTCACCCATCCGCATCGCGGTGATGGCTTCCACACAGGCGTTAATATCTAACTCGTCGCCGTCTTCTATGCGGCGAATGCGTTGCATCCCCACCTGTTGTAAACGGTCAACGATTTGTTTAACGCGATGCGAGATACCTTTGTTTTCTTCCAAAATGCGATCGACATCTTTCGGGTCGCCTTTTTTAGCGCGGTGTTCGTACAGCGTGACCCAGTTAGGGCGCAGCAGTTGCACTTTATAATCCCATTCGTGGTAGTGGAATGGGTCGGATACCGGTTCTTTCCCTTCCATGTCATTAAAGCTGAGGCCGTTGTCCTCATAAGGGAAGAGTTCAGACTGTAGCACCCAAACTTCGTCCGGCGCATCGTGTGTCATTTCACTGTCGATTTCGTTAATAAACTCCATCAAACCCATGTTTTTGCGCACCGGTTCGCGTTTTTCTGCCCACTGATCACCGGCATCTAACAATTCCCATTCTTCGCCAGACCATACCAAACGGTTGTCGTCACGATAGCCTGTGCGCATTTTGCGCAGGGCGTGCACACTCGACCAACCGTGTACTTGGTTAGAGATGCGGTTAAATAAACCGACACCCAGTTCCCAAGAAAGTTGTGAGTCTTCAGAACGGGTTTGCATTTGGTTATAAAACGCTTCAACCGTATCGTTAAATAGCGGATCATCGAGTTTATATTCCGGGTCAAGCAAGGCTAAGGTAAAGGCCTCTAAGCGAAGCGCGAGTGGATCGAATTTCTTGCTGACTTCGCCTGCCTGTGCCGCTTCCAATACTCTTTTCCACAGACGACGAAGCCCGGGAAACGCTTTCACCGCACAATATTCAATACGCGCATCTTCAATCAACTCAATCAAAAACATTTGCATCGGATTAAGCTGTTCAGCCGAAATCTGTGCCGTTGAATACGCAAGATGAGACGCAATATGCGCCGCCATCGCACGATATAGTTCAACCCCTTTTACATCGCCTAAATCATCTAACGCATCGGGTAAATGTAACGCCAGGTTTTCAAAATAGGGTTTAAAATCCTCAAAGTCGGCCGCCGACGGACGAATAAAGAAATCGCGCGCCCAGAAAGCACGTAAATAAAAGTTAATTGAACGGTGGTTGTCGATAAACAGCGTACCCTTACGTTGCGATTGGAACACGGCTTTGGAGTCTTCCGACTCCAGCGCAAAGTATTTCAACTGCATCGCATAATCACGGGCATGTGCCTGTGCGCCCCATTGCGCCCAACGACGCAGACCGGACATGGTGAGTTTTTCCAACAACACATCCATCTCTTTCAGCATCGGACGAATGCCACGCGGTGTTTTCGACGCTATTTGATACATGAGGGCGAAATATTGACGCATGAGGTCAATATCGCCTAAACGTTGAGACGCGGTCGGCAATGATGCCAACATTAATGACACCACTTCACCGGAGGTAACCGATGACATTTTCATCACCGTTTCTAAAATATCGGTGAGAATTTCGTCGTCAATGACACGCACGACACGCGGAATAGTTTCTAAATAGGTAAAAACAATATCCTTACCCTTGCCAAGACGCGCAATGCCCAGTGCGTTTTGTAACCAAACCAGACGGCTCGCTTCCGACATGCAGCTGGCGGCTTCATGGATGATTGCATCCAGATGCGCATTCAACTCGGGGACGGCTTCGATCAGCTCATTGCGAATTTCGTCAAAACTAGCACTCATAATGAAATCCTTGTGATTTTTGGTTCACCACTGAGACACGAAGGCACGAAGCTTTGGTTTAAAAAAGCCTTCGCCTAAAACGACGTGTCTCGGTGTCTTCGTGGTTCAAACGTCTTGATTAACCGAAGAAGGTATCAACGGCAGTCATCAAGGTATCAAGGATATCCACGTCATCTGAAAGCGGGGTAATTAACGCCACTTGGCAAGCTTGCTTGGGTGGAACACCTTTCGCAATTAACTGACCTGCATAAACCAATAGACGCGTCGAAATCCCTTCATCCAAACCATGTCCTTTCAGGTTACGTGAACGCTGAGCAATTTGAACCAACTTTTCGGCGGTTGACGCATCGACACCGGCTTCTTTCGCCACGATTTCCGCTTCGATTTCCGCACGAGGGTAATCAAAACGGAAGCCACCGAAACGTTGTTTGGTTGACTGTTTCAGGTCTTTCATCATGCTCTGATAACCGGGGTTATACGAGATCACGATTTGGAAATCCGGGTGCGCTTGTACTAACTCGCCTTTTTTATCTAAAGGCAGAACGCGACGGTGGTCGGTTAAGGGGTGAATGACCACGGTGGTGTCTTGACGGGCTTCTACCACTTCGTCCAAATAACAAATCGCGCCGATACGAGCCGCTGTCGTCAACGGGCCATCCTGCCAGCGTGTGCCGTTCGGGTCGATCAGGAAACGACCGACTAAATCCGAGGCGGTCATATCTTCGTTACAGGCGACGGTGATGAGAGGCTTTTGTAACTTCCACGCCATGTATTCAACCATCCGTGACTTACCGCAACCGGTTGGGCCTTTAAGCATAATCGGCATACGTGAGTTATACGCGGATTCAAACAATTCAACCTCATCGGCTACCGCGCGGTAGTAAGGTTCTTGGGTGATCATGTATTGCGATTTATCTACTTGTGACATGGCGCATCTCCATTTCGAGTTAAGATTTATTTTGAGTGGTGTTTCAAAAAACAAAACTAAAAATAAATCTAGTATGTCTGAATAAATGAAATTAACAGGCCTGCAAAAGCCAGTTAGGGTTGAAACCACCCATTCGGGCGGGTGGTTTCGAGGTAAGCGGCATAACGTTACAACGTTACGCGCCTGGTTTAATCCTTAATGAATTAAGCCATTTTGCCTTTGTAAACCAACATGTTTGCACCTTGTGACTGGGCAAAGTTGTCGTAACCGATTAAACGGATATGGTTATCCGGGTTCGCTTTACGGCAAGCTTCGATTTCAGCCAAAATCGTGTCAACATTGGTTTCACCGAACATCGGCAACTTCCACATGTACCAGTAATATGACATAGCATGTTGTGGTTCAGTGTGCTCGATCGCCGGGTTCCAGCCTTTGTTAATGATGTACTGAATTTGTTTTTTCAGTTGATCACCATCCATCTGTGGCAAATAAGAGAATGTCTCTGCCTTGCGCGACGCTGGATCAGAAAGACGTGATTTGTAATCTTGAACTTCACTCATGGTTATTTCCTCAGGTTAGTGATTACTTGTGAGCAACGTCAAGTTTGTCAACAGTGTCGAACTCAAACTTGATCTCTTTCCAAGTTTCTAAAGCGATCTTCAATTCTGGGCTGTGTTTAGCAGCGTTCAATAGAATGTCACGACCTTCTTTTTCAACTTCACGGCCTTCGTTACGTGCTTGTACGCAAGCTTCTAGTGCCACACGGTTAGCTGCTGCACCCGCTGCGTTACCCCATGGGTGACCCAACGTACCGCCGCCGAACTGTAGAACAGAGTTGTCACCGAAGATAGTTACCAATGCTGGCATGTGCCATACGTGGATACCACCTGATGCAACCGGCATAACACCTGGCATCGCACCAAAGTCTTGGTCGAACATAATGCCGCGTGCACGGTTTTCTGGGATGAAGCTGTCACGCATGATGTCGATCCAACCTAGGGTCGCTTCACGGTCGCCTTCTAACTTACCTACAACAGTACCTGAGTGTAAGTGGTCACCACCTGATAAACGTAAGGCTTTCGCTAATACGCGGAAGTGGATACCGTGCATTGGGTTACGGTCGATTACACCGTGCATTGCGCGGTGGATGTGTAACAACAGACCGTTTTTACGGCAGTAGTTAGCCAAACCGGTGTTCGCAGTGAAACCACCTGTTAAGTAGTCATGCATGATGATCGGCGTACCGATTTCTTTTGCAAACTCAGCACGCTCGTACATTTCTTCTGGCGTACCCGCAGTAACGTTCAAGTAGTGACCTTTACGCTCGCCTGTTTCAGCTTGAGCTTTTTCAATCGCTTCTTGACAGAATAGGAAACGATCTCTCCAGCGCATAAATGGCTGAGACGTTACGTTTTCGTCGTCTTTCGTGAAGTCTAGACCACCACGTAAACACTCATATACTGCGCGACCGTAGTTCTTGGCAGACAAACCTAACTTAGGCTTGATAGTACAACCCAACATTGGACGGCCATATTTGTCCATCTTGTCGCGCTCTACTTGGATACCGTGGGGTGGGCCACCGCAAGTCATAACGTACGCTAATGGGAAACGGATGTCTTCAAGACGGCAAGAACGTAGCGCTTTAAAGCCGAAAACGTTACCAACCAAAGAAGTCATAACAGAAACGATCGAACCTTCTTCGAACAAGTCGATTGGGTAAGCGATGAACGCGTAGAACGCGGTGTCGTCACCAGGAACGTCTTCGATTCTGTAAGCACGACCTTTGTAGTAGTCTAGGTCAGTCAACAAGTCAGTCCATACAGTGGTCCATGTACCAGTTGAAGATTCAGCGGCAACAGCGGCTGCAACTTCTTCACGTGGAACGCCAGCTTGTGGAACTACTTTGAAACAAGCCAAAAAGTCTGAGTCTTTCGGCTCATAGTCTGGCATCCAGTATGTTTCGCGGTATTCTTTAACACCCGCGCTATAAGTCTTTGCCATCTTTACACCTCTTAGTTAATGTAAAAAGATTTAAGGGTTTAATCTAGTTCGCGATGGTGTTTATGTTCACCCATCGTTCGCTAGTTGATTGGCATTGTGTCAAACAATTTTGTATTAGGACAGTTAAGTATTATTATAAACACCATAAACATTTGTTTATGATCTGTTCGTCGGGCGTCAGCAAGCCCCTAAAATCGCGGGAGCGCACAAAGTGCTAAGGAATTTACACATCACATTACAGCAAATAAAACTGTTCGAATCGGTCGCACGCCACAAAAGCTTTACCCGTGCCGCAGAGGAGTTGTTTTTGACCCAACCGGCGGTATCGATTCAAATCAAGCGTTTGGAAGATAATATCGAACGTAAACTGATTGAAACGGTAGGTAAAAAATTATTTTTAACCTCGGCAGGTGAAAAAGTTTATCAAAGCTGTCAACAAATTTTGACATCTTTAAATGGCTTAAAACTTGAATTAAACGGATTGGATAGCGACATTAGTGGTGATTTAAAAATTGCTATCGTATCACCGGCGAAATACTTTATGCCTTATGTTTTAGGCAAGTTTTTAGAACTGTATCCCGATGTTGTTCCGATTATCACCGTCGCAAACCGCAGCCAGGTTTTAGAAGCCTTACAAACCAACAGCCTAGATGTAGCCATTACCGGACGCATTCCCGACGATATGAAAGTGACCATGCAAGGCTTCTTTAAAAGCGACTTGGTGGTCGTGGCACACCCGAAACACCCCCTAGTCAATAAACGCAATATCACGCTTGACGACTTGTGTGAGCATAAAATGATTTTGCGTGAGAAAGGTTCGGGGGTGCGTGAGTCGATGGAAGAATTATTTCGTCAGCATCAAGTGCCGTTTAAACCGTTTATGGAATTTGGCAGTACCGAAGCGATTAAGCAAACGGTAATGGCCGGGATTGGTATTTCGGTATTACCTGAGCACACTATTCGTTTGGAGTTGCGTTATAAGCATTTGAAAGTGCTGGATGTCGAAGGCTTTCCGATGCCACGTTCTTGGTATGTTACTCATCTCAAAGATATTGAACTGACCGCGCCTGCGAAAGCGTTTATAGACCTTGTACAAAATACCGATATCGAACGTTTATTGAACGAACCGCTTTATTAGGGCGGCTCGATTCGGCTAGCGAGTTGAACAGATTTTAGTGTCGAATCGAATCTCGCGTCGTTGGCAAGGTTTTGGTTGATTAGTCGAGGCGCCCTATTTAGCAAGCCTGCTAAAAGATATTATCCAGGTGTGCAGGCGGTGCAGGCATATCGCTGAGCTTTTCGATTTCGTTGGGTGGCATCTGAATAAAGTAGCCTTTTTGATGCAGCGCGCTTAATACTTTGGCGGCGTCCTCTCGTCCCATTTTACGCTCGGCGGTTAATTCGAAATCGATGACGTGCTGGGGTTCACCAAACATCACTAATAATTCGGCGGGTAAATCGTTTAGGCCGTTGGCTTGCGGTACAAATAAATACAGCTCGGCTTTCTTGTTACTGCGAAATGCGGAAACCTGTATCGGCGTCATGCGGTGTCCTCTTGGCTAATCAAAGCGCGCATTTTATCAAATTGCACGCTCGAAAAATGATATTGATGCGATTTCAGCTTGGATGGGCTGTTTGAATGAGTACAAGATGAGTCGTATTAAGAAATTTACACAATCCTTGCCCCTTTTTTGGATGGAGTGATAAACTTGCAACTTCATTTATCAACTCATAAAGGGTTGCTCGATTGCAAAAGAATATCGCCCTCACGAGTGCTTTGCTCTACGCCTTATTGGCCGGCAGCTGGATTCTTTTGTCCGATTATATGCTGGTTTGGTTAAGTTATTCATCTGAAACCGTGGCGGCCTTTAGCTTGCTAAAAGGCGGTGTGTTTGTGCTGGTTAGCGCGATTGCGTTGTATTTTCTCGTGCGCCGTTTTACCTCTAAATCATCGCTTCCACCCCAAGCAGATAGCGCTTCTCTAACGCGTCAAACCAAACTGTTGTTGACCAGTTTAATTTTGCTTATCTTGGCGATTCCGTTGCTGTCTACGGGCGTGCTGTATCAGCGCGCGCCGATGGTGGAAGCGCAGGCGCAAAAAACGCTTGCGCTTCATGCGCAGCTGAATGCGCACTATATCGAAAGCTGGTTATTTGAGCGCAATGCCGATGCCTTAACCATGCAGCGTGATCCGTTTTTAATCGCGCAGTTGCAGGCCTGGTTGGAGCAGGGTGACAGTCAAGCCAAGCAGCAACTGGAAGACACCTTATTTGAGCGGATGCAAAACTATCAATATGAGGGTATTGATGTGTTCGAAGATGGGCAATCGGTGATGACCATTGGTCGCGCGCACCCGGATGCGCGTAGCCATTTGCAACCGTTAATTGCGCAGGCGACGACGGATGGGAAGATCCAAACCAGCCAACTGTATTATGATGATTTAGCGCATTTGCATTTGGATTGGGTGATTCCGATTCGTTTGGCGCAGCGTGAAGTGACTTTGATTCTACACGCGGGTGCGCAGCGTTTTTTTGCGCAACTGCTTCAGCAGGCGCTGGCGGGTAATCCGTATCGTAGTTTTATTTTAATTGGTTCGGGGCAAGACGAGCCGGTGTTGCTTAGTCTGTCGGCGCAAGGTGAGGTGCAGCGCCTTGCCTGTCGGCATTGGGGTTGGTTAGCTGAGTTGCGTGAAAACGGCGTCGGCGGGTTTAGCGCCGATAATTGTGCGCGCGACAAGGTGGCGTTCGGTTATTTTGCGCTATCCGGTGCTGATTGGGCGGTGGTGACTCAGCAGTCGTTACGCGAGGCGTTTACCCCTTTGCGCACGATGATGTTTTGGATTACGCTGGTATCGATGGCGCTGATGTTGTTGTTGTCGTTGGTATTGTGGCTGCTTTGGCGGCAAGAGCAGCGAATGCGCGCGCTGGTTATTGCCACCGAAGCGGCGGAAAAAGAGGCGTTGTTGGACTATGTGGCGCACTATGACAATATAACAGGCCTGCCAAACCGTGCCCTGTTTATGGAGCAGTTGACACATAAAATCAAAGAAGCATTACATCAGCATCAGGTTTTTGCGTTGTTGTTGTTTGACTTGGATCGGTTTAAGGACATTAACGATAGTTATGGTCATCAAATCGGCGATGTGTTATTACGCGCGGTGGCGGACAATTTACGGCGCGAAATTGATGAGAGCGTGAGTTTGTCGCGCATCGGCGGAGATGAGTTTGCGTTAATTGTGCAGGGCGAGCGCAGCGAAGAGCAGTTGATGATGTTGGCGACCGAACAGGCTGGCCTAATTGCGCAAGTGTTGAATCAGCCGATGGCGTTGCGCCCAGATTTGGCGGTGCGCGTTGGGGTATCGATTGGCATTTGTTTGTTCCCTTTTCATGCGCAATCGGCGGCGCGCTTGATGCAGTTTGCCGATGCGGCCTTGTATCGGGCAAAAGCCGATGGCAAAGGCCGCTTTGCGTTTTATAGTGATGAGTTGACGGCGTTGGCGCGCGAACGGGTGCGCCAAGAGGCGAATTTAAAACAGGCGATTTTTAAACAGCATTTAGTGTTGTTTTATCAGCCGCAGGTGCGTTTGAGTGATCAAACTATTGTCAGTGCAGAAGCGTTGATTCGCTGGCAAGACCCTAAGCTTGGTTTGATTGCGCCAGCGGAGTTTATTCCGATGGCGGAAGAAACTGGCTTGATTCACGAAATCGGCGACTGGGTGATTCAGCAGGTTTGTCAGCAAGGGCAGACTTGGCTAGCGGCCGGTCATCCGCCATTACGATTGGCGGTGAATGTGTCGGCACAGCAGTTCCATAATGGTCAGGTGATCGGTTCAGTTAAACGTGCGCTCAAAGCCAGCGGTTTTCCGCCACAGTATTTAGAAATCGAGCTGACCGAAAGTGCGTTAATGCGCGAGTCGGACAGTATTGGCGAAACGCTGCGGGCGTTACGTGATTTAGGTGTGTCGATTGCGCTGGACGATTTTGGTACGGGCTATTCGTCGTTGGCGTATCTCAAGCACTTTAAGTTGGATGTGGTAAAAATCGATAAGAGTTTTATCGATGGCATTGTTGATTCGCCACGTGATGCCAAGTTAGTGCAAGCAATTATTGATATGGCGCACGCGTTGGATTTAACGGTGTTGGCGGAGGGGGTGGAAACCTTTGCTCAATTCCAACGCTTGCAAAAACAAGGCTGCGATGTGTATCAGGGGTATTTGATTAGCCAAGCGTTACCCGCACAAAAGTTCTTGCGGCTGTACTTGGGTGAAAAATAGCCAACGCACGGGCACGTGCGCTGACAGGTTTTGTTGATAAGAGGATATAACCATGAAAAAGCAATGGATCGCGCCACTCACAATGGCGATGGGATTAACAATGGTCAGTTCAGCACAGGCGTTAGTGGCCGAGCTGGGTGACCCGAGTTGGAATGGTGATTGGGTGCCAAGTGGTATGCAGTGTCAAAAATTTGGTGGCGTGGAGCCCAGAAGTCCGGCACTGGTGATTAGCGAGATACCCGAGGGCACGAATGTGTTGATTTTTGAATATAGCGATCGCAGTTATGCGCCGATGGATAAGGGCGGCCACGGTAAGGTGGGCTACGCGATTAATCAGTTGACCGGTACGGTATGGGTGCCGCCGGTTTCGGGGCATACGTTTGAACTGCCAAGCGGTTTTTTTATGATCGAGGCGCATCGTAATCCAAAATGGGATAAGGCGGGTGCGTATATGCCGCCTTGTTCCGGCGGTAAGAAAAATAGCTATTATGTGATAGTGAAAGCAGCGAAAATTGATGGCGAAACCATGGCAATTCAAGCGCAAACCGTATTGGAACTAGGTAAGTACTAGGCACAGATGAACTAGGGTTGGATTAGCGCTTAGCGTGTAATTCAACCTATCAATGACCTATCTGAAAGACGCCTACTCAGGCAGATTAAAACATCAAATCTGAGTAGGCTTATCGCTAAAGATTAGTTATCTTTTAATGAGCGATAACGCAGAATGTCGTTTCCTCCGTCTAACAAAATCAGCTCTAACCCTTTATCACGAAACCACCAGCGACTGAGTTGATTAGCTTCGTCTTGCTCAATGGCGTCCGCTTGTCCAAAGCGTTTTTCGATGGCCGTTGGCGTGAGGTTACGACGCGGAACGAGGGTGGCTTCGTAAATTGCATGGTTAAACAGCGCTAGCGTATCTTCGTTATTGAGTTGAACTTCGCGTGTGCCCTGTTGGGTGATGGTGGTGCGCGCGCCACGTTGAAAATACGCGTCTAATTCGGCTTCACTAAGGGCGAGTTTGAGCACCAATGCGCCATGAATGGAGCCGATATACATGGAACCGAAATAGGCTTCCGCTGATTTTTGCCCGTCTTGCATTTCAAAGAGCTTAATTTCTATATCGCGCCCGTACAGGTTCATCGCGTCTTTAAGTGTTGATCGATCAAGTGTCAACCCCAAAGCGTGCAGCTCCCCTTGCGTGTCGTAATGTGCGTTCCATGGCAGATGTTCGGGGTTAAAGTCTTGTTTTTGCGGGCTGAGCCACATTAGCGCGATAAATAAAAATAGTGCACCGAACACAACCCAGTAAATCGGACGATTTTTAATCATGGCGTGTTGCTTTGTTGCAGTTGCGGTTTGTCATTGAATTCGCCCAGCTCAGCGTTTGATTGCGCATCGCGTGGAAGGTATTTGGCAATATTTTTATCGATGATGCCTTTGCTGCAGTCATACACTGAAATGCCGGTTTGTAAAAATGTGATCAGAACGGTGAAGAAAATAATCGCCGCGCCAAAGAACATGGTGATAACTTGAAAAATCGGCGTGGAACCGCCTTCGGCGGAAAAGTTATTCATCGATAAACCGCCGGGCAGTATCCAATGCACAAGGTTATACAATGCGACCAGTACAAACGCCACCATATAACTCATCATCAGAATGCGTCCGCGCCGCCATGCTAACGTCCAGTGGGCAGCAACAAACCAAGTGTCGGTTTGGCGTTTTTTTTGTCCATGCACATAGATATAACCCAGTACGGCAATCGAAATCAATGGAATGAGCGCAAACATCAAAGGTTCGCCACTGGTTTTTAGAATCGACAGCGATAAAAATAAGTGTGTAAGCAAAATATTGAGATTAAAAATATGATGCGGGTTTTTGGCGCGTTGTGATTCATCTTCGCTGACTTGGTATTGCATGGCGCGGCTCCTGGTTGTCTAAAACTAAAACTCGGCAATGTAGGCTTGAATCGCTTGGGCAAGCGTTTGATAGGCTTGCTCTACTTCGGTGAATAGGGCTTCGGCGCCATCGAGCTGACCGTTTTTACCCATGATTTCGAGCTTTAGGCTGACCGCGGGCAGGGCTAGTGCGCCAATGTTCGCCGCGCTGCCTTTTAGGGTATGCGCGTGGTGTTGCAGGGCGCTGGCATCTTGTTGTTGAATCGCTTGTTCGACCTGTTTGATTAAGGCGGGAGTAATGTCCAAAAAGCTGGTCAAAATGGGTTTTAAGTCGTCGCCGATGACACTTTTTAACATATTGAGGTTGTCATAATCGATTACTTGGCTCATGCGTCTTCCTTAGGCCGGTGTCGGGTGGGAGGTTAAATAATTCATAAATTGGGCAGCCGGCATTGGTTTGCCAAACTTGAAACCCTGAAGTATATCGCACTTTTTTTCCCTCAGGAAAGCAATCTGCTCATCATCTTCTATCCCTTCGGCAATCACCTCTAGCCCCAAACCATCGGCCATGGCGATAATCGTGCGTGCTATCGCTTGGCCTTCTTTACTGGTGAGGTTGAGAATAAACGAACGGTCGATTTTGATCGTGTCTATCGGGAAACGATGTAAGTAGGCCAGTGAGGAGTAGCCGGTACCAAAATCATCAATCGAGATGGATACGCCCATTGCTTTGAGGCTTTTGAGAATATTGATGTTCTGTTCGGCATTGCTCATGGCAAAGCTTTCGGTGATTTCTAAGTCGATATAATGCGCGGGCAAGCGTGTGCGTTCTAAAGCGTTTTGCACGTCGAGAATCAGATTGGATTGGGTAAACTGGCGTGCGGATAGGTTGACGCCAACGCGCATATTGCGATAGCCGGCTTGGTGCCAGCTTTCTAGGTGTTCAATCGATTTTTGTAAGACATAGCGGCCTATATCGACAATCAGACCGGTACTTTCCGCTAAGGGCACAAACACCATCGGCGATATCAGCCCAGCTTTAGGGTGATTCCAGCGTACTAAGGCTTCGGCACCGACCGGGGCAAGGGTTTGGGTATCGACTTGTGGTTGGAAATAGACTTCGATTTCGTTGTTTTCCAGCGCGCGGCGCAAGTCGTTTTCTAACATAAGTTGGTGTTTGGCTTCGGCGTTCATTTCGGCGCGATAGAACAAAAATTGGTTGCCGCCTTGTTGTTTCGCTTGACCACGGGCGATATTCGCTTCACGCAGCAGGTCCTCGGCGTGGCGAGCGTCTTCGGGGTAGTTGGCGATGCCCATGCTGTAGGTAATAAATAATTCTTGCTCGTTGATGACAAAGGGTTTTTTGAGGTCATCTAGCAGACGACTTACCAGCAGATTAAGCTCTTTTGGGGTTTGATAATGGCGGATGATAATCGCAAATTCGTCGCTACCTAGGCGCGCGATAAAGTCACCTTCGCGTGTAATGCGTTTTAGACGTTGTGCGAGCGAGGTGAGCAGTTTATCGCCGTCGTGTTGGCCTAGGTTGTCGTTGACGGCTTTGAAGCGATCGACGTCAAACACAATCACACAGCTTTTATCTTGCTCGCCAAGGTTTTGACAATGTTGGTCAAGTTCTTTAGCGAAATAGCGTCGATTGGCCAAGTCGGTGAGGGTGTCGTGATTGCTTTGGTAGTCGATCATCGACTCGGCTTTATGCAGACGGGTGATGTCCTGTACTGAGCCGATAATTGAGGCCATGTCGCCGTTTTCGTCGTAGCGTACTTCACCTAAGCATTCGATGTGGCTGAGCAAGCGTTGCGGTGTTTGCACACGAAAACTCACTTCGATGTGCGATTGGCCGCGTGCGGCTTCGGCGATGCTTTGTTGGATAATGCTTAAGTCTTGCGGTAAAACATTGGCGAGAAAGTTTTCTAAGTTGATGCCGTTTTGATTGGGCACGTTAAATAAACGAAAAGCCGAGTCCGAACCGGTAATTTTGTCGCTGCGCGCGTCCCATTCCCAGTAGCCGAGTTTGGCGAGTTTTTGCGCGTAGGCCAGCTGTGCTTGGCTGCGGCGCAAATCGTCTTCGATTTGGCTGGTGCGTACCGAGTAACGCACACGCTGGCTGAGCAGGCTCCAGTTAATCGGCTTGGTAATAAAGTCGGTTGCGCCGACTTCAAATGCGCGATCGACCGAGGTTAAATCGTCAAGCGCGGTGAGCATTAAGATCGGTACCGCGCGATCGTGTTCGTAGTGACGAATGGCGGTGATGGTTTCGTAACCGTCCATTTCCGGCATCATCGCGTCCATGAGCACCAGTTGCGGCGCATGATCGATAAATTGACGCAAGCCTTCGCGTCCATTAGCGGCCTGAATCACGCGAAAACCGGATTTTTCCAGTACTTTGCTTAGGGTGACGCGGGTGGTGAGTTCGTCTTCAACTACAAGAATCAGCGGCATATTGGGTGACATGGCGAGCTTTAGTCAGTGAATAATTAGGATAGTTTAATCGCTTCGATGTCAAAGTTAAACGGCTTGCGTTAAAAAGAAACGAATTGTGCGAAGGGTGTAAGCAAATCAAATGGGATTTTGTACCCTTCTTCAGTCTTGAGGGAGATTAGCAGGCCTGCTAATGGGTACACTCAAGACTGGAGAAGGCGTGTGATCAGTTGAATAGCGCAAAGACGCTCGGGGACTAGTTAATCGAACGGCTTAGTTGTTTAAAGTCTTCGGTAGCGCGTATGAGTGCTTGGCAGATTTCGGCTTCGAAGGCGGAGTGCCCGGCACTTTCACAGATGGTGAGGTGTGCGTGAGGCAACGCTTGTTTTAGCGCAAAAGCTTGATTAATCGGACACACCATATCATAGCGACCATGCACAATATGGATGGGGTGGTCGGCAAGTATCGACGCCTGTTCTATAAGTTGATTTGGGCGTAAAAATGCCTTGTGGATAAAGTAGTGACATTCGATGCGCGCCATGGCTAACGCATGATGCGGTTGTGCAAAATCATCGACAAGTTGGCGGTTAGGTAGGAGTGTAGATGTGCGTCCTTCCCAAACCGACCAAGCTTCGGCCGCTCGCATACGCGCCACTTCGTCTGTGCCAGTCAAGCGCCGATAATAGGCGCTTACCAAGTCGTTGCGTTCGTTTTGTGCAATCGGTTCAATAAAGTTTAACCAAGCATCTGGATAAAATTCACTGGCCCCTTTTTGATAAAACCAGGCAATGTCTTGTTCTCGACAAAGGAAGATGCCGCGCAAAATTAAGCCTTTAACAACTTGTGGATAACTTTGTGCGTAAGCTAAAGCCAAGGTCGAACCCCAAGAGCCCCCAAATACTATCCATTGCGCGATATTAAGATGCTGACGCAGTTGTTCTAAATCGGCAATTAAATGCGCGGTAGTATTGTGTTGAAGTTCGGCATGGGGGGTGGACTGACCAGCACCGCGTTGATCAAAGAGAATGATGCGATAGTGTTGCGGGTCGAAAAACTGGCGATGACGTGGCGAGCACCCGCCGCCTGGGCCACCATGTAAAAATACGATAGGCTGGCCATGCGGGTTACCGCTTTGTTCGTAGTACAAGCGATGCCCGTCACCCACCGCCAAGTAGTCCTGTTGATAAGGGGTGATTGGCGCAAACAGTTGAGGCATCGACTTGTTCCTTGTTGTCGGTTTAGCTTTTGTTACGGCTGTGGCGTTTACGATCCGTTTCGGTCAAGAATTTCTTACGGATACGCACGCTTTGCGGAGTCACTTCGACTAGTTCATCATCGTCGATAAATTCTAACGCTTGTTCTAGCGTAAAACGAATCGGTGGGGTGAGAATGATGGCTTCATCGGTGCCAGAGGCGCGCATATTAGTGAGCTGCTTGCCTTTGAGCGGGTTCACCGTTAAGTCGTTTTCACGGCTGTGCAAGCCAATGACTTGGCCTTCGTAGACTTCATCGCCGTGGCCGATAAACAAACGCCCGCGCTCTTGTAGGTTGAACAAAGCGAAACCAAGGGCTTTTCCTGTCCCCATAGAAATCAAAACGCCACGACTGCGTTCGCCCACGCTACCTTCAAATTTTGGCCCGTAGTGAGAAAAGCTGCTGAAGATTAGGCCGTTACCTTGAGTGGCGGTCATAAATTCAGTTCTAAAGCCAATTAACCCGCGTGAAGGAATAATGAAGTCGATACGCACGCGGCCTTGTCCGTCCGGAACCATGTCGGTCATCACGGCTTTACGCATGCCCAGTTGTTCCATTATCGTGCCTTGGTTTTCTTCGGGTACGTCTACGGTGAGGGTTTCGTAAGGTTCTTGAATTTCGCCGTCGATTTCACGGAAAATAACTTCAGGGCGTGACACGCCTAGTTCAAATCCTTCGCGGCGCATGGTTTCGATAAGCACCGATAAATGCAATTCACCACGACCGGATACGCGGAATTTATTGGCGTCTTCAGTGTCCTCAACGCGTAGCGCAACGTTGGTGAGGAGTTCTTTTTCTAAACGCTCACGAATTTGGCGTGAAGTTAGGAGTTTTCCTTCTTGGCCAACGAAAGGCGAGGTATTGACTTGGAAGGTCATGCTCACGGTTGGCTCGTCTACTTTGAGCGCAGGCAAGGCTTCCGGGTGGTTCGGGTCGCATAGTGTGTCGGAAATGTTGAGTGGGTCTAGGCCACTGAAAGCAACAATGTCGCCGGCGTGCGCTTCTTGAATGTTCACTTTGTCTAAGCCGTGGAAACCAAACAACTCGCCGATACGCGCGTTACGTTTGTTGCCGTCCTTGTCAATAACGGCAATCGGCATCCCAACTTGTACTGCGCCGCGCTTGATGCGCCCAGTGCCGATAACGCCTTTGTAGGTGTCATAAGCGAGCGAGATACATTGGAGCTGGAACGGGCCGCCTAAATCGACGCTTGGCGCCGGTACTTTATTTATAATGGTTTCGAATACCGCTGTCATATCGCCTGAGCGTACGTCGGAGTCGTAACCGGCATAGCCGTTAAAGCCAGAGGCAAATAAAATCGGAAAGTCCATCTGTTCGTCGGTGGCGCCCAAGCGGTCAAATAGGTCGAAGGTTTGATCGACTACCCAGTCAGGGCGTGCAGCGTCGCGATCGACCTTGTTGACCACTACGATCGGCTTGAGACCTTGTTGGAGGGCTTTTTGAGTCACAAAGCGGGTTTGTGGCATCGGGCCTTCAACCGCATCAACCAACAGTAATACCGAATCAACCATCGATAAAATACGTTCTACTTCGCCACCGAAGTCGGCGTGGCCGGGGGTGTCAACGATATTTATACGGTAATCTTTCCAGTTTACCGCCGTGTTTTTCGCTAAAATCGTAATACCGCGTTCTTTTTCTTGGTCGTTGGAATCCATCACACGTTCGCCCGCGTCTTTGCGCGTGTCGAGTGTGCCGGATTGTCGAAGGAGCTGGTCAACCAATGTGGTTTTGCCGTGGTCAACGTGAGCAATGATTGCAATATTACGAATGTGATCGGTGGTCATGAAAAACGCCTATAGAACTAACAGAAAATAAAAAGAATGCGGATTATACTGGAAAATTGACAGGACTTTGAAGAAAAGCTTATGAAAAATCAATTAAATACCGAAACGGATGTCTCTGACAGTGTGCCGGTAAATGACGAGCGGGAACCTGCTTCGTTGGCAGGGTTAGTGGCGGCGCAAACTACACCTTTGGCGCAGTCAAATGTTACGCTGACCGCGTGCGGCTTGTGTGTGGTGGATGATGATCAAGCGCAAGAGCGCTGGTTTTAAAAGGGTTAAGTTGCGCATCTGTTCCATAACGTTGACATCAATCGTCGTTGTTGATGGCCTGCGTGTTGTTTAACACGTCAAGCTATGGGTGGATTAGGCTTGTCGATTAATGCTTGTCATAAACCAATGGCATTATGATGGCTGAATATTTCGTTAAAAAGAGTGATTAAAAGGAGTTGTTATGTCGGCAGTACAAGTCACGCCCAAGCCGGTTTTAACCGGGTTAGCGCGTTTTCCGTGGATGATGTTGGTGATAGTGTATTTGATTGCGGCGCAATATTGGCAGTTTCCGATGGCGGGTGTCGGCGGTTATATTTTTATTGCGTTGGCGGTGGTGGTATTGATTATCGAGGTGTTTAAGTCCGGTGATTTGGGTTTAGGCGCGTTTTTTATCGATTTGTTTTGGTCGGTGGTGGCGCTGGTGTTAGCCGCAGGCCTGCTAACGTACTTATGGTTTGTTGAGCAGCAAATGCCGAGTTTTTATCATTGGATAGGCTTTGTCATGGTCTTGGCTGATGCTTTGCTCAATCCGTTTAATGCTTATCGTACCGCGTTGCGTAACTTTGGCGTGCCGGGTTAAAGCTGCGCAACGCGGGTAACTTGCGTGCCTAGTGGATTAGGCGCGCGGGTGTTCAAGCTGAATATAAGTTTGTAATACACCGTAAGCCATGGTCCCCAGCAGAAGGCCGATAAAGGTAAATAGCGCGCCGATTTTACCCTCTGCAATCATCGCCGGAATAGTGCCCGGGCAGGCGGCGGTCATACCCCAGCCGATGCCAAACAGCATCGCGCCTAAAATCAAGCCTTGTTGATACGGTTTTTTAACAAAGTCTACTTCCGAGCCGGTGGCGATAGAATGCACATGAAAGCGTTTTAGCAAAAATACACCCATCATCGCCACGATCACCGCCGTGGCAATCACCTCCATCAGCTGAAAGTCGATAAATAAAAACATCTTGGCGTGAAAATCGTAGGTGGTCGCGCCTGCGCGACTCATTAAAAAACCAAAGGTCGCGCCCATGATGAGGGCAAAAAAGTTGACTTTATTGAGAATTTTCATTTTTAAAATCCAAATAAAAGTTGGGTGGTAAGTAAGGCGCTGCCAAAAAATACCGCGCCGGCCAGTAGGCTGGGCGGATTGAGCATGGCGCCGCCAACAAGGGCGTGACCAGTGGTACAGGCTCCAGCCAAGCGCGCGCCGAAACCAAGCAGCATGCCGCCAAAAATCAGCCAAATCGCTTTAGCCGATTGTGTTTGTGGCAAAATAGCATCGTACATTCCCATGCTAAAGCTAAGGTGCCAGGGTTCGGGCGAGGTGAGGGCGGCGAGCAGCCCTCCGAGCGGAATGCCGATGAGAAACCAAAGCTTTGCGTTGTTGAGGTCACTGTATTCGCCCATGCGAAAAAAGCGTACGCGCCGACACATCAGGCCGCACAGGTTGCCATATCCGGTGGAGCAGCCAGCTGGCTTGCCCAGTAGCCAAAAGTGTGCGGTGACAAACAGTCCAATCGCGATGCCCGCGATCCAGCCGGCCCAGACGGTGAGTTCCATAATCCTATTGCCTTTTTTGATATGTTGAAATTATTTTGCCTTAAGCCGACGGGGCACTACAGCTTAAGCTTTTTTAAAGGTTATAAATAAAATTTATGAATTTTCGTTGGTTATTAATTCTCTTTGTTTTAGTGGGGTGTTTTGCAGGCCTGCTATTTGGATTGCCTTGTTGAACACGAGATGAATGTCTGCGGGAGTTGACGTCGTTTTAGTCTAGGCGTGTTGCGCTGATTAGGTTGGGCTTGCAGGCTAAGAACAGGCATACGCCGTCACGCTTGCTCTGGTTGCTTAGCGATATAAGATGCATCGCGCGAGGAACACGGACAGCTTCACGATTTTGCCTTAATGCAGCATTGGCAAGCCTGTCACAAAACGGTAATATGCCAAAACGTTTGCCCAAAAAATGGGAAGGTCGCTTTGCGATTCCCCAGTCTCTTATTGAATATAGAAGGTGGATATGCTCAAAAAAGTCGTGTTTCCGGTTATTTTGCTGTTATTAGCTTATGGCTTTTGGATTAGCCCGGATTTTAAAGAAACGGCCGCGGGCATCGCGCTGTTTTTGTTTGGTATGGTGTGCTTGGAAGAGGGGTTTAAGGCGTTTACCGGAGGCACGCTCGAAACGCTGTTGCGTAAGTCAACCAGCCATATTGCTAAAAGTTTGAGCTTTGGTGTGGTGGCGACCACTTTAATGCAGTCGAGCACGCTGGTTTCGCTGATTACGATTTCGTTTGTGAGCGCGGAGATGATTACCCTGGCGGCGGGTATCGGTATCGTCATGGGCGCAAACCTGGGTTCGACCACCGGCGCTTGGTTGATTGCCGGTTTGGGTTTAAAGGTGGATATTGCCAGTTATGCGATGCCGGCGTTGGTGTTTGGCGTGATTTTTTTGTTGCAAAAAAGCAAAACCTTGAAAGGATTAGGCTATGTGTTTTTAGGCATCGGCTTTTTGTTTTTAGGGATTGCGTATATGAAATCGGGCTTTGAGTCGTTCCAGTCCGGTTTTGATTTAGCCAGTTACGCGGTGCCGGGGTTGGCTGGGGTGTTGTTGTTTACGTTAATCGGGATGTTGGTGACGGCGATTATGCAGTCGAGTCATGCGACGCTATTGATTATTATCGCGGCGTTGGCAACCGGTCAGGTGACTTATGAAAACGCATTGGCTTTGGCGATTGGGGCGAATTTGGGCAGCGCGATTACGACCGCTATGGGCGGAATGGCAGCTAACCTAGGCGGTAAGCGTTTGGCGGTGGCGCACGTTGTGTTTAACTTGATTACCGCAGTGGTGGCGATTGTATTTATTAATCAGTTTGTTTGGGTGGTGAATCATTTGGCGCAATGGATAGGCATTGATGATGATAACTATTTGTTGAAGTTGGCATTGTTTCACACTTTGTTTAATGTGTTGGGTGTGCTGTTGCTGCTGCCATTTGTGAGGCAGTTGGAGCAGGCGCTAATCCGTTATATTACCTTTGTGCCGCAATCGTCCGAGCAGCCAATGTATTTATTCAAAGAGGCGCTGGAAACCCCTTCAACCGCAGTGGGGGCGGTGCGCAAAGAGGTGCAGCATTTATTTGATAACGTGTATGGTTTATTGGCGCATGGCATTAGTTTGCGTCGCGCGGTGATCGATTCGCAGGAGTCGTTGGCTGATGCGGTGAAATATACGCGGCGCATTATGCCGTTGGATGTCGATGATGCGTATGAAAACAAGGTTAAAAGTTTGCACAATGCGATAGTGGCGTTTATTGGTGATGCACAAACTAAGGAATCGACGCATGTCGCCACCGAGGAGTTGTATGTATTGCGTCAGGCTAGTCGTGATTTGGTTGAGTCGGTGAAGGGCATGAAGCATATGCACAAAAACCTGTCGCGCTACGGGGTGTCTTCTCAAATGGCGATACGCGAGCGTTATGATGCGATGCGCTTGCAGTTGGCGCAGCTGCTGCGAGAGTTACGCGAAATTGTGAATGCGCCGGAGGATGTCACTTCCTTGTCATTAGATGCGCTTAAACTAAGCTTGGAAAAGTCTAGTCGCCAGTTTATGGATGAGTTGGACGAGATGATTCGTACGCGCCGCATTCAACCAGCGGTGGCGACCTCGATTATGAATGATGAAAACTATGTTACGGATATCAGTCATAGTTTAATTGATGCGGTACGCGCGCTGTTGGTGAAGCCCGATGCGCGTGCGATGGCGAACGTGTCGCTGAATGCAGACGAAATTGAACAACTGGTTCACGGCGCCAATTAGCGTTTTAGCTCGGATGAGCAAGGAGAAAACAGCATGAAAGTAAAAAAAATGTTGAGCCGATTAATGGATTATTTCAATGCTGATCGTCATCAGCAAATCGCCGATTTAAAGTCGATTCGTAAGGTATTGCGTAAATTGAAACAAAAGGAACGTCAACTTAAATCGAAATTTAATGGGGCGCGCAATGACGAGCAGCGTGAAGCTTTGCAAAATAAGCTGGACGTGATTTATGCCCAGCGCACCAAGGGAATGCAGACGGTGAGGGCATTGCGTGAGCAGATTAAAACGGGCGTGAGCGCCTCGATAGCCGATTGTGATAAGCGCGCGCCGGACGCCGCGCAACACGCTGTGGCAATGCCTGTTGTTGAGGCGCAAACAACGCAACAAACCCTTGACCAGGCGCATAGCGAGACTGGCAGCGAAGCACGTTAATCGCTGTGATTGTCTTTGTTGGTTGGCGCCCAGTTCGTGGGCGCTGATTAGCAGGCCTGCTGATGGTTATTTCGCGCTTTTTTGTTGGGGGCGGTTTATTCTTAGGCCTTGTTGACCATTCAGTTTCGAACCAAGAAGGCACGAAGATACAACGTTTTAAGTATTATGTAATTAATTTTTTTAGATATGGGTTTCTATCAATCGTTTTAGCTTAACAACAAATCGATTCAGCGATGAATCTACCATCTGGTTGTTCAATTCAGTGACAGTTGAAATGTCAACAGACTTAGTCCAGCGTGTCATCGTCAGCTATCGCGTTATGTGATCGGGCGCGTTTGCCTATCCTTGTTAAAGGTTAGTTAAAGATCACAGCTTAGCAGCTCAAGCCGGTGCTGTGTGTATTGAGGTGCGCCATGGCGCTTCGCTTTAAGCACTTTTGCCAGAGCAAACCGTTCGGTTGAATTGCGTTGGCCTTTTGCCGTTAGGCGTCAAAACTCCTGTATAATTTTTTTATAAGGCGCGCAAGCGTCGTCTTTTTTAGAGGGTTTATTTGATGATCCGTGTGGCGGTCTTTGTTTGCGTCTGCTTGATCAGCTTTAGTTTGCAGGCGCGTGACTATTTGGTGTTTACGCCTTTACCGATGGAAAATTCGCGCACGGTGGTGGAAAACAGCCAAGGTTTGGCTGTTTTTTTAGAAAACTTGTTGGGCAAGCCGGTTCGCATTCATTATGTCGCTGATTATGACGAGATTTTGCGTCAGTTTGCGCGCGGCGAGATAGATTTGGTGCATTTGGGGCCATTTAATTATGTGATGTTGCGAGAACGCAGCGCGGCGGTGACGCCGTTGGTGGGCGTGCGTGAGCGTGATGGCAAGGATTATTATCAGTGTTCGCTGGTGAGCAGTGTTGATGGGGTGCGGGATATTGCGGCGATTGATACCAGTTTTGCCTTGACGCAACCGCTTTCGACTTGTGGCCCGTTTATGGCGTCGTATTTGTTGGCGCAACAGGGCAATCGGTTGACTCGATTGCAAACGGCTTTTTTGGGCGCGCACGATGCGGTGGCTTTGGCGGTTTTGCGTCAAGAGTTTCAAGCCGGTACGCTCAGCGCAACGATTGCGCAAAAATATCAGCCGCTAGGTTTAAATATTTTGGCGATGAGCGACGCTTTGCCGTTATTTGTGCTGGCGTTAAATTCAACGCATTTTTCCGCGCAAACGATGGCATTATTGCAGCATGAGTTGGTGAAACTGACGGCGGAGCAAACAGCTTCCTGGGGGTTGGGTGAGAAGGGCTTTGTGCGGGTCAGCGATGAGGATTATGATGTGATTCGACGTTTAAAGGCGGGGCAAGATGTCAACTCGGCGCCTTAGTCTTCTTTTGTTGGCGTTGTTAGTCGGATCGTGGTTAACCGGGGTGCTGTATTTTAAACATCGTATGGATGTGGAAAAGACGAACTTTGCGCAACGTCAAGTGACCGACTTAAATATCGCGTGGACCGCGGTGCAACACTTACAGCAAAAGGGAAAAGATGCGTATTTTTTAAGTTATATTCAACGCGATGAGGTGTTGGATTTATTACGCCAAGCGCAGGATCCGGCACAACGCCAGCTTGCACGTTTAAAGTTGTATCGTCTGTTGTATCCGATTTATACGCGCTTGGAACAGCAAGGCGTGCATCAGTTTCAGTTTGTGCTGCCTGATAACGAAAGCCTGTTGCGGATGCACAGCCCGCATCAGTTTGGCGATAACCTAAGTCAACTGCGTAGCGCGTTTCGACAAGCCAACGAAACCCTTAAGCCGGTGTTCGGTTTTGAGTTGGGGCGGGTATTGCCCGGGTTTCGCAGCATTTATCCTATCGTTGATAAGGGCGTGCATTTAGGGGCGGTAGAATTTAGTAATACCTTTGAAACATTGCGCCAAGACATTGCGTTTTTAGATAGTAGTCGCGAGTATGCGTTGGTGTTGCATCCGCGCGTTAAGCAGGCGTTGTTTAATGATTTTCAAAAATTTTATGGCGAGAGCGTGTTTAACCAAGGTTGGCTAGAGGAAGACCCGCTGCGCGAATTGCCGAATGCGTCGCCGTTTTTGAGCGAGTATGCGCGCAAGGCGGGGCAGATTTTGCGTCAGCAGGCGCTGGTGAGTGAGAAAATGGCGTCTAAAACCAGTTTTGCGTTGCCGTTTTCTTTAGATGGGCGAATGCACATCGCGACTTTTGTTGCGGTGAATGATATTGAAGATGAGTCGGCGGCATTTTTGGTCGCGCTCGCGCCCGCGCCTTTATTAGATGGCTTACAGCATGATTTTATTAATAATGTCTCGGTGAGTACGATTTTGATTATTCTGCTTGGCTGGGCGTTATTTGCCTTGCTTCGTCATCGTGAGGAATTGCGCGTTGCGGCGACGGCGTTTAACGTGCAAGAAGGGATTACCATTACCGATCCGAACGGCAAAATTTTAAAAGTTAATCAGGCGTTTACGCGTTTAACCGGTTATAAGCCGCATGAGGTGATTGGTTTGACGCCAGCGGTATTGAGTTCCGGTCGCCAGGATAAGACCTTTTATCAAGCCATGTGGCAAGCGTTAAAAA
>JAVETW010000030.1:0-28573 GCA_034005865.1 Thiomicrospira sp.
GTTGATGACGAAGTGGTTGATGACGAAGTGGTTGATGACGAAGTGGTTGATGACGAAGTGGTTGATGACGAAGTGGTTGATGACGAAGTGGTTGATGACACGTCGGAAAGCTGGCTTGAGGAGGAGGCGTTGTTGATTGATGAACAAGCCTTTGATGCTTCGGAAACATCTGATGACACGCCTGATTTACCCGGTTTGGACGATATTTTTGAGCCGGAAGCGGAGGACGAATTGCCGTTAGGGGGTGTTGAGTCTGAACAAGATGACGCGCCTATTGTTGAGGGGGCGGCTGAAACGCCGGTGTTTATTGACGATACGCCGCCGGTGATGCCACATCCTGAGGAGCAAACCGACTTCTAAGTCTATTGTTTGCCAATTCGGTTTACCGACTTAGCGCCTGTCGGTAAACCGTTTAACTGTCGGCGCTATCTTATGCTGCACATGACCAGGCCTGGTAGCCTTGTCATGACACGTGTCTTTATATCTGAATAGTGCTTTATTTACAGTTCATTAAGGTTAGGGGCTGTTGACCATTCATTTTTGAACCACGAAGGTCACGAAGAACACGAAGATTTTTTATGACACTGTGCTATTCCGCCCAGCGGGAGGGAGAAGGCTCTAAATTAAGCCAACGGAATGGGTGCATAAATACGCGTTAAATTTGGTACACTCTTTTCCCTTGTTAAGATGTTAAGATGTTAAGAGTCTTCTTTGAAGCCTGTCCGTTGCTTGTGTAGCGGGCGGGATTAATCAAACTATTTATTAAATGATGTGAATCAGATGATGTTTAATGTTAATAATCGGTTTTATTGCAATTTATCGCTTAGTCATTTGACGTTGATGGTATGGGTGGGTTTTTTCTTTTCGTTATTTCCAGCGGGATCGCAAGCCTTGTCTGCCGGGCAAAAGGAGCCGGTAACGTTGCAGTTGAAGTGGACGCATCAATTTCAGTTTGCCGGCTACTATATGGCAAAAGCCAAGGGTTATTATGATGAGGTTGGCTTAAATGTGACGATTAACCCGGCTGTGGCGGAGAAAAACCCTGTGATGCAAGTGCTTCAAAATGAAGCCGATTTTGGTGTGGGGCATAGTGAATTAATTATTAATTATGCTCAGGGTGAGCCGGTTGTTGTGTTAGGCGTGGTGCTGCAACGATCCCCTATGGGGGTGGTGACGATTAATCCAACGATTCATTCGCCTGCGGATTTTCAAGGCAAAAAAATGATGCTTGATAACAACATGGCTGAGATTTTTGCTTATATGCGTCAGTACAGTGTCGAGCCAAAGGATGTGATTTTACATCGTCATCGTCTAGCAACGCCGATTGAGTTGTTAAGAGGTGGGGTGGATGTGTTAAGCATCTATAAGACAACCGCTCAGGCCGGGTTGGACGAGTTAAGGCAAGCCGGTCATGTGGTGAAAACGTTTTTCCCTCACGAAGAGGGTGTTGATTTTTATGGTGATAACCTGTTCACTACGCAGCGCATGATAACCGAAAGGCCAAGCGTGGTTAGAGCGTTTCGGGAAGCAAGTTTTAAAGGTTGGTATTATGCCATCAATCACCCTGAAGAGACCGTTCGCGTTATTTTAAAAAACTACATTACAAACAAAACCTATGAGGAATTGCTTAAAGAAGCGGAGGCGATCAAAGAGTTTATGAATGCCGGTCGTATTTATCCCGGCAATATGACCGAAGACCATTGGCGAAGCATTGCTCAATCCTATCAAGATATAGGCTATATTCAGACTGTGCCTGATCTAAGTCGTTTTTTGTATCAACCGAATAATCGCGCGAATACGCCATCGCATTTTTTTACCGTGCTGATTGTAAGCGGCTTAATTGTGGTTATTCTGGTTTTGCTTTGGTTGGTTTTTCGAGCACGTAAGGCGAAAAATCGCTGTGAGCAAATCATGGATAAAGCCCCTATGGCGCGGGTAGTGTTTGATCATAAGCTCACTATCGTGGATTGGGGGAGTGAATCTACCGCCTTTTTTGGCTGGACGGCAGAGGAAGCGGTGGGTCAGCCGCTTTCGATGTTAGTGGCGGATGAAGATGTCGAAGGCGTTGCGCAAATGTTGAATAAGGCGCTGATATCACATACTCAGCGTGCGTTTAATTTAACGAACGTCAATAAAACAAAAACCGGTGAGGCGGTGACCTGTGCTTGGACGAACAGAGCTTTTAATGAACAAGGCCGTACGTTTTTAATAAGCTGGGCCTATATCGTTGAAGAAGATGAAACTGAGCAAGTCGTAAAAAATCAAACAAGTTCAGCGCCGGATAAGCGTGCTGATGTGTCTTTTTCTGACGAAGAAGAAAATCGCCAGCAACTCGTGGCGATGATGAATATGGCTTTGTATATATGGGAAACGCCGCGCCGAACCCGCATTGATTTAGCCGAGCAAAGCGGTATTTGGCGTGTGACGCTTGATGGTGGCACACCCAAGGCACGCACGCTTAATAAGTATTTATCTGTGGATACCTTACCCGGTAATCCGCGTTGGCGTAATGTGTTGCAAACGGTAAGCTTTGTTTTGGAGCACAACCCTGAGCATGCAAGTTCAACGATGCTTAACGAGCTAAAAGAGGACTACTTAAAAAAGGTCGGCGTTTATATGTAGCTTCACCTTCTGGCGCGCGCAAAGAACGGCGTTAAATTGTTTTCTACTGATTTAATCCGCTTTCTTTCCGTGTGTAAGTAGGTATTTGGAAGGGGGGGTAATTTCGTGTGTCATTTGTAGTGTTTTGAGTTTGATGCGTTTTTATGTAGGTATTTGTTTTAATTTGTTTTAATTTTGTATTTTTCCTTAATTTCCCCTGTTTTTCTATCTTGAACACGGTTTGTCATGCTTTGTTTTTGTCTTTTGTTAATCTTTAGCCCGCTCTTGGTTCAGGTTGTTTCTTTTTTTGAATTTAAGTGTGAAAGAGGCTGAGTCGAACGTCCTGCCGTGCAGTAATTGATTTTGACTAATAAATGAATTCTTTGCTTAACTTATGGAGTTGGTAGGGATTTTTGTTACAATTCATTCCCTTGTAATTCCCCATTTTTTTGGGTGGGATAAGTGCGTTGCGACTGCATTTTTGTGTAGTGATTTGAGCGGCTTTGCTTGCTTAGTCAATACAGGGTGTAAATAGTGACCTTGAGCAAAGGTTTTGGGCGCTGAATCAAAAGCCTGTTTTAGAAAATAATGTAAGATGCTCTACTAATTTTCACGGTGATATTTTGGGTTGAGCGTGCTTTGAATAGTCAGGTCTCAATTTTTTAACTAACCAGTTCGCTTATTTTGTTGAATGGTAACGAAGACAATGATGATGAAATATAGACTGAATACACCTATAAAAACCTGGATTCTGGCAGGGGTTATGGGCGCGGCAATGAATGTGCAGGCGATGACGTTTGAAGATACGATTGCCGATGCGATTATTAATAACCCGGAGTTTCGCGCCGAGGTTAAACGCTATGACATGATTCAGGCCGAAGTACGTGGCGCCCAAAGTGGCTATTACCCGACGGTGGACGTAAACGCGGGCATTGGTTATGAAGAAGTGGACAACACCACAATCAATAATACCGGCAGCGGTTTAACTCGGCGCGAGGCATCTGTTCGGGTAACGCAGAATTTGTTTGAGGGTTTTGGTACGCAAAACGAAGTGGCGCGTCAACAATATCGTTTAGATGCGCAATCTTATTATGTGTTATCGCGCGCCAACGATGTGGCGTTGTCAATGGCAGAGGCATATATCGACGTACTACAAGAGCAAGAGCTGCTGAAGTTGGCGCAAGATAATATGGATACGCACAAGCGTATTTTAGAGCAGATTATTCAGCGCAATAACGCCGGTATCGGTAATCAGGTTGAGGTGGATCAGGCGCGCGCGCGTTTGGCGTTGGCCGAATCGAATTTTGCCGCCGCGCAGAATAATTATTATGACGCCGAAGCGCGCTTTCGTCGGGTATTGGGACGTAATCCCGACAATATTTTGATTAAGCCGATGTTTAACGCGACGCTGCCCGCCGATTTGGAAAGCGCTACGCAAATTGCCTTGGCTGAGCATCCAACACTGAAAGCGGCGAATGGCGATATCGCCGAAACCCGTGCGCAATATAAAGCCTCGGATCGCTTTAACTACCCGCGTTTGGATTTAGAGGTTGAGAAAACCTTTGATCATAATTTAGCCGGTGTGCGCGGTAAAAACGAATATTTACAAGCGATGTTGCGCGTGCGCTATAACCTGTATCGCGGCGGGCGAGATTCGGCAGAGAAGCGCCGAACCATTGCCGCCTATCACGAGGCGACCGAAGTGCGTGACAATACGCGTCGCCAAGTGATTGAAAACCTGCGCTATGCGTGGAATGCGCAAACCTATGTCGAAAAGCAGCTGGATTATATCGAACAACACATCAAGCTGACCTACGATACCTTAACCGGCTATCGCCAGCAATTCACTTTGGGGCGACGCTCGTTATTGGATTTGCTTAATACGGAAAACGAATATAACAGCGCGACTAAAAATCTGATTAGTAGCGAAGCGGCGTTGTTAAAGGCGAAATATCGAATTTTGGCTGGAATGGGGCATTTATTGCCCGCGTTAAACATTGATTATGGGTTTATCGAAACCCGCGACCACCCGAATGAATAATGGCGTTGTCGCCAAACTGTGAGAGTAGACAGATGAAGGGAATATCAAACACAACAATGCGTCCACTGTGGCTTGCTTTAAGTGCGCTGTGGGCGTTGGGTTTAGGCGGTTGTAGTTCAACGCCGCCTAAAACACATTCGCCAAGTGTGCAAAACGAGGCGCAGGCGCTCGCACCGGATTGGTTAAACCATACCAAGCTAGGCTATGTTGTCGCACGCGCGCCGATTGTGGCCGACGATCAAGCGGCGGCAACCGAGGCGGCGATGCACCAAGCGCGAGGGTTATTTAGCGAGCGTGTTGGCGATAGCTTAGCGCAATATCGTCAGCAACAATGGCGCGATGCACAGATTCAGCCGGGCTCACTGGAAGCACAGTTGCGCCAGCGCGTACGCGATGCGTTGGCGGGTGAGGATTGGTTGGAGGTGAAACTCGAAGCGCGTTATGTCGATACCTCTGCCAATGAGGTTGCGGTGTTGGTGAGTGCGAACAGCGATACGCAGCGCGCGGCCTTGCAGGCGCGTTTGGCGCAGTTGGATGCACAATTAGCCGACTATAAACACGCTAGTTATCGCGGGAGTGAGTTGAATCAACTTTGGGCGTTAATTCCGGCTTTGCCGACGTTAGAGGAACGCGCTTTGGTTCAAGCGGCGCTGGCGCAGATGTTTGGCGAGGTGCCGAGTTTAGCGAATGAGCGCATGGCGTATTTAATGGAGCGCCAAATGAGCGCGTTATTTGATAGCTTTGTTATCGGGGTAGATGCCCTGACGGCTGAAGCAGAGCGGTTTGAAGCGGATTTGGTGCGTGCGTTAAAAGCCGCGGGCTTGACTGTTTCGGCGCGTCGTCCGTCGTTGATATTAAAATATTTTATCGAGCAGGAACGTGAAGGTCAGGCTCTGACGTTGATTAGTGATGTTGAGCTAATTAACCGCGATTCGAGTCGCTTTGCTACGTTGAGCGATGAGGTAACGGTCAGTGACGACGACCCGCAGCGCGCGCAACACGCGGCGTTGACACAACTGGCACAAACGGTGAGCGCGCTGATGTTGCAACAGGCGATGACTCACATTGAACAGCATAATGACGTGAAGTTTTCACGCTAACGAAGGATAGCACGATGAAACGAATTTGGATGGTGATGCCGCTGTTTACGCTTGCGGTACCAAGCTGGGCGAATCCGCAAACCGATTCGGCGCGTCCGGCGATAGATATTATTGAACATAAGTCTAACGCGCCGAGTCATATCCGCGAAGTGTACCGAGATTTGGATGAGGATAGCGTGGTCACGCGTTTTGATCAGTGTCAAAACTCCGCGCTGGGTTTACCGACTAATCTCATTGGCTGTGAGTTGGATAGCGATGGCGATGGCGTGTATGACCATAATGACCAGTGTCCGCAAACGCCAACAGGTCGCAAGGTGAATTTTTTAGGTTGCCAAGCTGATGCCGACCAAGATGGGGTATTGGATGAGGCGGATCGTTGTCCGGGCACACCATTGGGCACGTTGGTGGATGCCGAAGGCTGTAAAGCAATCAGTGATAGCGATGGTGATGGCATTATCGATAGCTTGGACTTGTGTGCGGACACGGCGCCGGGCTTGGTGGTGAATGCACAGGGCTGTGAGCCGCGCTCACAGGTGATTACGCACATTGTATTTAATACCGGCTCGTATGAAATTCGTGTCGATCAAAAGCCGATTTTAGACCGCGATGCGGCACAACTACGTCGGATGATGGCGAATGAGGTGCTGCTGATTACTGGTCATACCGATGATGTCGGTTCGGCGCAGAGTAACGAAAAACTCTCTTGGCACCGTGCCTTTAGCACCAAAGCGTATTTAGCGGATACGTTTAATTTGCCCGCCGCGCAAATTTATATTTTGGGTAAAGGCGAAAGCGAGCCAGTAGCGGATAACCTTTCCGCTGAGGGCCGTCAGCAAAATCGTCGTATTCATTTTGATATTGTGCCTTCGAGCAAGATTCCGTCGGATGCGGCGTTGGTGATACCGCAAGCGATGCACGGTTATCAGCGTTTTATTACGCGTTAGACGGAGCGCAGGGTTGCGTCGCTTACTGGGACTGGGTTTATGGGCGACACTCGCTTGGGCTGCTTTCGCGCAAAATTTAGCCTCGCCCCCCCTGTTTAGCGTAAAAGAACTGAAGCAAACCCGCGATAAATATGGCGAGTTAGCGGCGCGCCGGTTACTCGCTTGGCAAGCGTTGGTGCAGGATAACCAAGACAAGCCTGAGCGTTTGAAGTTGAGTTTGGTGAATGACTTTTTTAGTCAAGCCACTTTGAGTGATGACAAAACCCTGTGGAAAAAGGACGACTACTGGGCCACGCCGGTGGAGTTTTTGGCGCGCGATGCCGGCGATGCCGAGGACTATGTGATTGCGAAGTATTTCACGCTGATTGCGTTAGGGGTAGACGAAAACAAGTTGTATTTCACCTATGTCAGCTCGTCACGTTTACGCCAAGCGCATATGGTTTTGACTTATTTTCGTAGCCCGCGCGCGCAGCCGTTGATTTTAGATAGTCTGACCGATCGTATTTTAAAGGCGAGCGAACGCGCGGATTTAACGCCAATTTACAGTTTTAATGCACAAGGGGCGTTGGCCGGTCAGCGTCAGTCGGATTTACAGGATTCGATGCACGAATGGAACCGAATGCTTCGGCGTATGCGTGATGGAGTGGTGAATTAATGGCGCTTAATAAAGGATGTTTCGATGAGTTTTAACAAGCAGATTTTGCTGTTTATCAGCGCGGTGATGCTGGTGTTGCTGGTGGGCACTTTCTTGTTGAATCTGTCTAATACCAAGCAGTTTTTGCAAAATCAGTTACAGGCACAAGCTCAGGATACCTCGACGTCGTTGGCGTTATCGTTAAGTTCGGTGGCGGATTTGGATAATCCGGCGAGTATGCAGGCGATGATAAACGCGGTGTTTGACCGAGGCTATTACGCACGTATCGCGCTTGTGGATCGTGAAGGGGCATTGATCTACAGCCGTGATCATACGCAAATGACTGTGGGTATTGCGCACTGGTTTGTCCAGGCTATCGATATTGAGGCACCGCAGGCGCAGGCATTAGTGCAGAACGGTTGGATGCCGATTGGCACCCTGACGGTGCAGGCGCATCCGGGCTATGCTTACGCCGAGTTATGGCAAGCGGCAAAAAATTTGTTGCTCTGGTTCGGTTTGGCGGCTTGGTTGGCGCTAGGCTTGGCGTTTGTCGCGGTACGAGCGATGTTGCGTCCGTTGCATAAGGTGGCGCAACAGGCCGAGGCGATTGTGAATAAAGAATATGTGTTTCAGCATAAGATTCCGCGCACAGCGGAGTTTAATCGTGTTGTGGTGGCGATGAATAAAATGGTGACCAAGCTGCGCGAGGTATTTGAGCGTGAGGCGCAAATGGCAGAAAAGCTCCAGCGTATGGCGTATCAAGACGCGGTAACTGGCCTGAGCAATCGTCACCATTTTGATATGTTGTTTGATGCTGTGCTTGACCCTAAAACCGGCGATGCACAAGGGGCGTTGTGTCTGCTGCGGGTTGAGGGGTTAAAGACGTTAAATGAGGAGTATGGTTATCAAGTCGGCGATCGTTTTATGACTTTGTTGGCGCAGCGTTTTAGCCAAGTTTTTCGCACTGAAGAGGCGATATTTGCGCGCTTAAATGGGGTGGAGATGATTGCGGTATTGCCTTCGATTAATGCGCATACGCGTATGGCGCAGGCCGAGCACTTTAGGCTGCAAGCCGAGCAAATTTGTGCCGAGATGAATTTGGCTAGCGCACCGGTCGCTTTGGTGATTGCGTTAATGAATTTTCAGCCCGGCGAGCAGCGCGCGCATTTGTTGTCGCGGTTGGAGTTTTCGCTCGCACAAGCGGCGCGTCGGCCCGAGCGCCAAGTGGTGATGTGCGATACGCCGATGGCTCGCCAGTTAAACGATGAGGCTTGGCAAGCGTTGGTGGTGCAGGCGTTTAATGAGTCGCGCTTTTGTTTATATAAACAGGCGTCGCACAACGAAAACGGCACGCTTCACGATATTGAAGTGTTGGCGCGTATGCTGGATTTGGACGGCACGTTACGCGCAGCGAACTATTTTATGCCAGCGATGGAACAGTTTGGTAAGGTGTTGGCGTTGGATAGCTTGGTGTTGAAAATGGTATTAAATCATTTGCAACAGCGCGCTGACGGGCCGATGTTAGCGGTAAATTTAAGTCACAGTTTGTTACACGATAGCGAGGCGGTGACGCAGTTGTTTGCGTTGATTGCGCAAGCGAAAGGGTTGGCGTTGGCGTTTGAGTTTTCTGAGCATTGGGTGGCGGGTGATTTGGCGTTGAGCACGCCGATTTTAGCCGGTTTGCGCGAAATGGGCTTTAAAACCGGCATTGACCACTTTGGCAGTCGGTTTATCAATATGCAGTATTTGCAAGATTTACGCCCTGACTATATCAAGCTCGATGGGGCGTTTAGTCGGCGAATCGAAACCGATACGCAGACGCAATCTTATGTCAAAAGTCTTGTTGAAATGGCGCAAAGTCTGGATATCGAGGTGATTGCAATGGCGGTGGAAAATGCCGATCAGTTGCGGGCATTTAGCGCAGTTGGCGTTAAATTTTATCAAGGCTATCACTTTGGCGCGCCGACTCCGCTATGAATCAGCAGGCCTGGTTGTCCAAACTTAATCAAGCGGCGCATATCGAGTATGACGATGCGTTGTTAGCCTGCTTGGTGCGCTATACCCAGCTTAATCGTCATCCTTATACGAAAGAAACGCTGCTGGCTGGCTTGCCGTTGCACGGCGAGCGTTTAACGCCGGAATTGTTCGTGCGTGTCGCTGAGCGTGCGCAGATTCAGGCTAGCTTTAAACGGCGTCGTTTAGAAGATATTCCCGCCTTGGTGTTGCCGTGTATTTTGTTGTTAAACCATGACCATGCTTGTTTATTGGAGTCGTTGGATTGGGATAAGGGCGAGGCTGTGGTGGTGTTGGATGACGCGACCGAAGGGGTGTTGCACGTGCCGATAGCCGATCTGCAACAAGCGTATACCGGCTATGCGGTATATCTGACGAAAAAGCATCAGCCGCTATTAAAGCAGGAGGCGCTGGTTAGCCGTCATCGCGGCCATTGGTTTTGGCAAACCTTATGGCTCAATCGCGCGATTTATCGTGATGTGTTGATTGCCTCGGTGGTGATTAATCTGTTTGTGTTGGCTAATCCGCTGTTTGTGATGAATGTGTATGACCGTATTGTGCCGAATAATGCGATTGAGTCTTTGTGGGTATTGGCATTGGGCGTGAGTGTGGTGTATGCGTTTGATGTGTTGTTGAAGTATTTGCGGGCTTATTTTTTAGAGGTTGCAGGCAAAAAAAGCGATGTGTTGTTATCGGCGAAGCTATTTGAGCAAACGTTGGGTTTAACTATGGCGCAGCGTAGCGGTACGGTCGGCGGCTTTGCCAATAATTTAAAAGAGTTTGACAGTATTCGCCAGTTCTTTACCTCCGGTACGCTGTCAACTTTGGTGGATTTGCCTTTTTTGCTGATTTTTCTGTTGGTTATTTTTTATATTGCTGGGCAAATCGTTTGGGTGCCGATTTTGATTATTGTGCTCATTTTTTTGTATAGCTTGCTGATGGTGCGGCCAATTAAGCAGAGCATTGAGGCCAGTTACGATGCACAAAATCAAAAAAATGCGGTGTTAATTGAAACGCTGAATGCGATGCCGACGATTAAGGCGTTAGGCGGTGAATCTCATGCGCAGTGGAAGTGGGAGCAGGCGGTCGGCGAAATCGCGCATACCAGCTTAAAGGCCAAAATGTTGCAAAGTTCGATTAGTCGGATGAGTGGTTTTATGCAGCAGATGAGTACGGTGGTGGTGGTGTTGGTTGGGGTGTATCTGATTAGCGCTGGCGATTTAACGATGGGCGGATTGATTGCGGCGGTGATTTTAAGCCAGCGCGCGATTGCGCCAATGGGACAGGTGGCGGCGTTACTCACCGGTTATCAACAAACTAAAACCGCGCTGGATTCGTTGAATGCGTTAATGCAAAAGCCGATTGAGCGTCCGCAGGATAAGCGCTTTATTCAACCGGCGGCGTTTAATGGCACGATTGAGTTTGATCGTGTGACGTTTACCTATCCCGGCGAGACTAAGCCGGTGTTGTCGGAGGTGTCGTTCAAAATTGAAGCGGGAGAAAAAGTAGGCATTATCGGGCGTGTCGGTTCTGGAAAATCAACGATTGCGAAGCTGATTTTGGGCTTTTATCCGGTCGATTCGGGCAGTATTTTGATTGATGGCATTGATATTAATCAACTGGATCCGGCGTTATTGCGACGTCATCTGAATTATGTGCCGCAGGATATTACACTGTTTCGCGGCGATATCCGCGAGAACATTGCTTATCGTGCGCCGTTTGTTGAGGACCAGGTGATTTTGAACGCGGCGCGGGTGGCAGGGGTGGACGATTTTGTGCGTCGTCATCCTAGCGGTTATGGTTTGTTGTTAAACGAGGGCGGCACTAATTTATCCGGTGGCCAGCGCCAGAGTGTCGGTATTGCACGCGCGTTGTTGTTAGATGCGCCGGTATTGATGATGGATGAGCCGACCAGTGCGATGGATAGTCAAACCGAGCAGCGTTTAATTAAACGCTTAAAACCGGTGGTGAGCGCTAAAACGACGCTGGTGGTGACGCATAAAACCAGTTTATTAACGCTGGTGGATCGGTTGCTGGTGTTTGAGCAGGGCAAGCTGGTCGCGGATGGCGAAAAACAGACGGTACTGGCCAGTTTGCACCGTCAAACGCCACAGGAGCGCGTATGAAGCCGCATAAACTCGGTTCTCGCCGCCTTAATAATGATGATTTGGCTTATATGTCGAGTTTAAGCCAGGCGGCGCTGGAAAAGCCACCGATGCGCTCACGCGTATTGGTCTGGGCGATTTTGTTGGCGCTGGTGTGGTTGTTGGTTTGGGCGAATATGGCTCAGTTGGATAAGATTGTGCGCGGTGAGGGCAAGGTGGTGCCTTCGTCGCGGGTGCAGTTGGTGCAAAATTTTGAAGGCGGGATCGTTGAGCAAATTTTGGTCGCGGCGGGCGATCGCGTGCAGCGTGATCAGGTGTTAATTCAGCTCGATAGCACGCAGTTTGGCAGTTCGTTTGATGAAAAGCGAATTGAATTGCAGGCGCTCAAAGCGAAAGCGGCGCGTTTGGAGGCGGAGGCTTCAGGACAGCCTTTTGTGCAGCCGCAGGCGTTTGATTCGGAGTATGAGGCGACGTTTTATGCCCGCGAGCAGAGTTTGTTTTTGAATCGGCAACAGCAGGTACAAACGACGGTCAATATTTTGCAACAACAGGTGGTGCAACATCAAACCGAGCTGGATAACGCCTATCAGCAGGAGGTGCAACTGGGTAAATCGCATGATTTATTGTTGCATGAAATCAATATGATGCAGCCTTTGGTGCGTCAAGGCTTTGCCTCTGAGGTCGATTTGCTCAAAACCCAACGTGAGGCGAATGATACCTTTGGTAAGTTGAATGCGGTGCGCCAATCAATTCCACGTTATCAGGCATTAATTGAGGAAACAAAGCAGAAGATTAACGAGACCCGGCAAAAAGCACGTAATGAGTCGAAAGAGGCGCTAAATGAAACCCAAGCGCGTATTTCGCAGTTAGAAAGCGTGAATGTCGCTTTGCAAGATAAGGTGATGCGTACTCGTATTCGTGCGCCGGTTGACGGGGTGATTTCGGAGTTGTTGGTGACCAGCTTGGGGGAGGTGGTGCAGCCGGGTAGCGATGTGGTGAAGATTGTACCGGTGGATGAGTCGCTGGTTTTGGAAACGAAGATACTCCCTTCGGATATAGGTTTTATTTATCCAGGGTTAAAGGCGCGGGTGAAATTCACTGCGTATGATTTTGCGGTGTATGGCGGTTTGGATGGTACGGTTGAGCGCGTGTCGGCAGATACGATCACCGATGATCAGGGTAATAGTTTTTATTTGGCACGGATTAAAACCGATAAAAATCATTTAGGCTCGGCTCAGTCGCCGTTGTTTTTAATGGCGGGGATGACCGCCAGCGTGGATATTATCGTCGGTAAGCATACGGTGTTGGATTATGTGCTTAAACCGATTATTAAAGCGAAAGAACTGGCCTTGCGCGAGTCTTAATCAACGGCTCAACTGGGAGGATAGATTGTGTCAACATCAACGGCGCTGATTTTATGCAGCGATCAGTTTTCTGTTATAAAGCACTGGGCGGCACAGCTTGAGGGGTTAAAGGTGAGTCGCTGTGATGATTTGAAAACCGAGTATGCGCATATCGATTGGACGCAGGCGATTGTGTTGGTGCATTTGGGCGATGCGGCGCTGACGCTTTCGCGCATAACGCAGTTAGTGGCGCGGGGTAGTAGTGTGTTGGTCATGTCGAACACGCCGAATGCGCCCGAAGGCGCGCAGTTGTTTAAATTAGGCATTAAAGGCTATTTAAATACCTATACGCAAGTGGATAAATTGCGCCAGATTGTTGAGGTGGTTCGCCAAGGCAATGTGTGGTTGGGGCAAAGTGTGATGCGTGCGATGATTACGGATATCGGCGCAAAATCGGATATTCAGCAGGCCTGGACAAGCGGTTTAACCGAGCGTGAGATCGCCACCGCGCAGGCAATTTTACAAGGTAAAAGTAATAAAGAGATTGCGCAGGATTTGTGTATAAGCGAGCGTACCGTGAAGGCGTATGTACATAGTTTGTTGGAAAAGTTTGCGGTGAAGGATCGCTTGGCGTTGGTGTTGGCGATTCAGCGCGTTGGTGCTTAGGGCGCTTTTTCGTTGATAAGGGCTTGCAGTTGTGAGAGTTTGCTGTCGCGTGCTAGTTGTTTGAGCGTCTGTAGCCAAGCGCTGTGTTGTGGGTGTTGGTTTTGATAGCGTTCGGCCCAGTCGATAACATCGGTGACGGCGTAGCATTCAATCATCTGTTGTAGCGCTTGCCATTCAGTGGCACTTAACGCTTGTTGAATTTGTTGCGCGAGCGTAGGTTGCTCAGTTGGTGGATGGTCGGCGTTGAGCAGTTGAATTAAGGTCTGACGCAGTTTTGCTAGTTCAATCGGTTTACTTAACACTGCATCAAATGCTTGTATTTGTTGCTTTTCTTGCGCGATGCCGTAAGCGGCGCTTATCAGGATCGCGCGTTGCGTTGGCCAACGCTGGCGGGCGGCGTCTAAAATCGCTTGTCCGTTTGCGTGCGGTAAGTGATAGTCGGTGATAATCAAGTCCGGTTGCGGATTAGCAGGCCTGCTAATCGCGTCTAATGCGCTTTTGGCGTCGGCCATGGCGCAGACATCAAAGCCTAAACCTTCGAGCTCGGTTGTGAGCAGTTTTAAGATGGCGGGAGTATCTTCAATCACCCATAGGCGGCGTCCGTTGCCGTGTAGTTCGGGCATCGCGTGATTGTCGATAAACAGTTGCGCATTATCGAGGGCGCGTTCAGTGATAATCGCCACGTCTAAGCGAAGGATCATGTCGGTGCCTTGGTTGGGTTGGCTGTGTGCTTCCAGTTGTGCGCCCATTTGGTCGGCCCAGTGTTTGGCTATCGCTAAACCAAGGCCTTGGCCTTCAATCGTGCGGTGGTGCGCTAAGCGTTTAAAGGGTTGAAAAATAACATCTAATTGCGTCGGTTCGATGCCGCAACCGTTATCGCGGATATGAAATACCAGTCGACAACGATGGGCATTGAGCGGCTGAACGTTAATTACAAATTCAACCCGGCCTTTTTCGGTGAATTTACAGGCGTTAGAGAGCAGGTTGATCAGTACTTGGTGTAGGCGTTTGCTATCGATTTCAATCAGTCCGGGCAAAGTGCCATGCAGCGTAAAGTCAAATTGGTTGTGGTTGATTTTGGCCAGCAGGCGCGCTTCTTCGGCAATCGAGTTGAAAAAGCTGGCGCAGTAGATTGGTCGGTTGTTTAGTTTATCGGGGTTTTTGTTGCCGGTGGCGTATTCAATTAAGTCGTTTACTAGGTTAAGTAGGCGTTGGGCGCTGCGATAAATCACTTGTGATTTATCGGCGGCGCTGGGTGCTTCTTGCGCACAAATGAGTTCCGAATAGCCCAAAATACTGGTTAGCGGCGATTTGAGGTCGTGACTGACGCGGGCAAGAAAGTCGCTTTTGGCGCGATTCGCTTCGTCGGCGTTGATAATCGCTTGTTGCAGTTCGTGCGTGCGGCGTTCTACCGCTTGTTCCAGCGCGTTTTGTGCTTGTTTTTGGTATTCGATGAGTTGGATTTGATGTTGGATTTGTTCGCGATAGAGCGCAACTGAACGCGTAGCAAAGCCAACCAGTAGCGATAACGCCAAGCCGATGAGCAGTAGCGACCAAAGCAAGCCGTAGGCGTGTAGGGGTTCGTTGAATACGCCTAGGACATATAAAATGCGGTGCGAAATCAGGATGAAAAAAATCATCGCGGCGACTAAAAATGCTTCGCTATGACGCTGGCGATGTTTTAGGCGTAACAAAATCAGCAGTGGATAAAGCAGGATGTAAATAAAAATAGTGTTATTCGATATTAATATGGCTTCGTGTAAGCCGCCGACGTAGGCCAAGCCGATAGTAAAAGCAAACATAAACGATGAGCCAAGCAGAAAAATGCGCCAAAATCGGCTGTGTTTCGCTTGCAATGCGACGTATAAAAATTGGAACATAAATATGACGCCAATCAGCGCCATGGTGACCGGTAGCGCGCCGACCACTAAGCCGCCTTGTGGCAGCAGGTATTCATGGGCGTAGCCAAAGAATGATAGTTCATACAGGCTGTTAAATACCAGCCAACCGCCCATGGTGAGCATCACCCAGTCGCGACGAATCAGGCCGGTAGTAAATAGATACAAACCGATGGTGAGAATGACAAACATAAAAATTAAGTCGGTGACTTTTTGTTTGCTTTCGTATTCACGGTAGGCCACCGGCGTCCAAATTTCGGGGATGAGGTTAATACTGGTGTCGCTGCTGGCGCGGATGACAAGGGTATGCGTTTCGCCCGGTTGAAGGGTGACGTCGAATACATTGTTTAGTCCTGAAACGATCGGGCGCAGATGGATGGGGTAGTTGCTACCGCCTTGGTAAAAGGCGAGCCGTCGCTGGTGTGGGTCTAGCTGATAAAAACGGACGTCTTGAATGCGCGGCGAGCCGAGGCTAAACCAGCGCGTGACCGGGTGCGCGGCGTGATTGGTAACTTGCAGTTTTAACCAGAATACGCTGCGTGATAAGCCGATGTTAAGCGTGGCTTTATTGGCGGCTTGCCAGCCAAGGGCGTCAAGGATTTTGTCTGCTTTGTGTATGCCTTGGCGGTCTTCTAGTAGCCAAACCGCTTGGTCGAGGCTGAGCAGGTGGGCTTGTTTGTCGATGTCGGCTAAATCAACGCTGTGTGACCACGCCGGATAAATGGTTAGCCAAAATAGTAGCAAAAACAGCAGACGTTGACGCATCATGTGTCGGCGTGGTTGTTGGCGGGCGGACGATTGCGATAGTCTTTGGGCGAAACGCCGTAATGTTGGCGAAACGCGGTGGAGAAGTTCGCCGGGCTTTTGAAGCCGACTTCGCCGGCGATTTGGGCGATGTCAAGCAGGCTTTCGCGTAGTCGTTTTTCGGCCGCTTTCATGCGCATTTCACGCAGGTATTCGAACACGGTGGTATTCGCGCAGGTTTTAAACGCTTCGTTGAGGCGTTTTTTGTTGGTGCGCAATTCTGTCGCTAGGGTTTGTAAGTCGGGGGTTTTGGACAGATCGGCGAGTATCGCATCGCAAGCGGCGCGAAATATCGACTGGTTTAGCCGATGGCGGTGCGTTAAGGCTTCTTCGTTGTCATTTGGTTTGGCCTCTTCCGGGGTTTGTTTGAGGTGAATCGCCAAGCGTAGTTTCACTTCTTCGAAGTCGAAGGGTTTGGATATATAGTCTATTGCGCCGAGTTTTAAGCCGATAACACGTTCTTCGGGGCGGGTGGCGGCGGTGAGAAAAATGATCGGAATATGGGCTAATTTGGGATCGGCTTTGAGTATTTTGCAAGCGTTAAAGCCGTCGCATACTGGCATGGTGACGTCCATGAGGATCAGATCGGGCATCACCTTGTGTGCAATGGTTATCGCGACTTCGCCGTTGGGCGCAAGGTAGAGTTGGTAGTGGTGTTGGTGCAGAAAGTCAGCAAGCAGTTTTCTGTCTTCATCCAAGTCTTCAACGAGTAGGATACGTGCGTTATAACTGGACATCTCGATGACTTGGCCTTCTAATAATTTAAAGTAAGCAATTTTATAGGTATTTGACCGTGGTTTAGCGCAGGTTGTAGAAAAAATCAAAATAAATTCCCTTTAGCAAAAGTTTTTGACCTTTGAGCAAAGGTTTGCTGCCGTGGCGATTGGCGAAGCTGTGTGATAATGATTCGGCCTGTTTTGGGCGTTTTTGTGCGTATCGTTTAGTCTAGTCGGGTTTCACTTTACAATATCCTGTTACATTTTTAAAAAAAGAGGTGAGTATGCCGGTTAAGGCGTTTATGGAATATATAGAAATGATGGATAAGTATGTCCTCAGTTCAACCACGGATTTGGAGGGAAAAATTACCTCAGCCAGCCAAGCGTTTTGCACGCTTACCGGGTATAGCGAAATCGAGTTGATTGGCAAAAAGCATAGTATTTTGCGCGATGAGCAGACGCCTGACTCGGTGTATCAAAGTATGTGGAGCGCGATTCGTTGCGGCGAAACTTGGCAGGGCGAGCTGCGCAATAAACGCCGCGATGGCAGTCATTTTTGGGTTCACGTCCATATCAAGCCAAATTATGACACCCTGGGCAATATTGTCGGCTATACCGCCGTGCGTCAGGACATTACCGATCATAAACGCGTCCAAGAGTTGATGCTGATTGATGAGCTGACGCAGGCTTATAATCGGCGTTACTTTAATCAAGTATTACACCCGAAAATCGAGTCGGCGCGTTTGGCTAAAAGGTGGCTGGGCTTTTTGATGATTGATGCGGATAACTTTAAAAAATATAACGATACTTACGGTCATCAAATGGGCGATGAGGTATTGGTGGCGATTAGTCGTTGTTTAAAGGCGCAGTTTGTCCAGCCGGGGGATACGGTGTTTCGGTTGGGCGGCGAGGAGTTTTGTGTGTTATATAACGCGGATTCGCCGGAGACATTGATGCAGCAAGCGCAGCTGGCGCGTGAGGCGATGGTGGCGCAAAATATTGCCCATTCGGGTAATCCGCCGTTGAATATCGTTACGTTGTCGATGGGGTTAATGGCGCTGGATCCGAGCCAGCACTATGTTGATGAAGAAATTTATAAATATGCCGATGAGGCGTTATATAAAGCAAAGCAAAATGGTCGCAACCGAGTGGAGCAGGTGCATTTGAGTGATGAAGAAAGTATCGAGTTATTTTGATGAGCCGATGTAAAACGCGATGGGGTATTTTGGGCGTATTGGTGCTGTTGTTGTCGGCTTGTTCAGCGCATCCGCCTGCGTCATCGCCGCTCTTGTATGCCGATGCCAGTCGTGAGGCATTGGATTGGTCGGGCACTTATATGGGTGTTTGGCCGTATGAGGCGCAGGCTTGGCAACAATGGGAACTGTGGTTGAATGCGGATTTGAGTTATCGCCTTGTACAACAGCCTTTGGCACATAGCGCGCCGCCTCGGTTGACGCAGGGTCGGTTTGAATGGGATGCGCAGGGGCGCTCGATAAGCTTGATGGGGGCGCCGCTGTCGGGTGCGCTGTTGGTGGGCGAAAATCGGTTGTTTTTGCTGGATGCGCAAGGCGCGCGCTATGGTGATGCGCGTGCGCCTTCGTATGAGTTGGAAAAGGTGGCTTCGCAGGCGTTGGAAGGCGCGTTGTTTAACCAAGCTTGGCAGTTGAGCGAGCGCGATGATTTGCTTAGATCGACGCCGCAAGCGGCGAAACCTTATTTTATGCTGAATGCGCAGACCTTGGCGGTGAGTGGTTTTAGCGGCTGTAATCGTTTTTTTGGCCGCGTGGAGCTGGCGACTGAACAAGGGTTGCGCTTTAGGCATTTGGCGATGACGAAAATGGCGTGTGCGTCAGCGAATGTGGAAGCCTCTTTTTTGCAGACGTTGGCACAGGTGGCGTTTTGGCGGATGAATGAGCAAGGTTTGCTGTTGTTAGACAGCGCGCAGCGTCCGTTGCTGCAGTGGGTTACAACGGTATCGGTACCATAGGATGAGCATAGCGCGTGTTGGGTTGTGGTTTAGCCTGATTTGGTTGGCGCAATCCGTTTGGGCAAAGCCGGTGGATATGGCGCAGGTGGTTGAGGTGATGCCGCTGGTTGGTGCAGTTGCGTATTTAGAGGATGCCTCGGCTACCTTGAGCGCTGAGCAGGCTTTACACGCCAGCGGCTGGGCCGATTTAGCGCAGCGTGAAAAGAAAAACGGCGTCACCGAAAGCGCTTATTGGTTGCGCCTTAGGTTACATAATAGCGGCGATTTTCCGCTTACGCGTTGGTTAGCAGCCGGTTCTACTTTGACGCAAAATGTGATGTTTTTTCAGTTTGACTCACGCGGACATCTGCTGCGCCACGTGCAAGCCGGTTATCACTTTCCCTTGACGAATCGTCCGGTCAATAGCGGGATGTACAGTCTGCTTGATGTGGCTTTGGCGCCTAATGAAACACAGACCGTGTTGATTCGGTTGCAAACTAATAATACCTTGATTTTGTCGGCTCAGTTATGGGAGCCCCTTGCGTATCGAGAGTATGAGTTAAATAAAAAAATCAGCGATATGATGCTCATTAGCATGGCGTTTACCGTGGGCTTATTTTTGTTTTTGGCTGGCGGCGCACGGCGCGATTGGATTTTGTTAAGTGTCGGCGGTTGGTTGTTGTGTTATGTGCTGTATGAGTTTGTGTTTTTTGGTTACGCCTATCAACATTTTTTCAGTGGGGGTAACGCTTGGCTGTTGTTGCGTCCGACCACCTTTGCGATGTTGGCCATTATGTTTTTTATTGTGTTTATGTATTTTGCGTTGCAGTTAGATAAACACCCTGTTTTAAAAAATGTAATGCACGGCGCGTTTGTCGCGTTTGGCGCGATTCCGTTTGTTATGCTGTTCGATGCGCATTTAGCCGTGCGTCTGGCTAATGTGTTTACAATGTTATTTTTGTTGGTGGGGCCGGTGCTGATTATAAGCTTTTGGCGACGGCGCGCGCGGTATACAGCAGCGTTGTTGTTGGCCTCGCTCAGTGCAGCGGTGTTTATGGGGCAGCGCTTACTGTATTTATTAGGCTTACTGCCGTATTCTTTGCCGCAGGTTGATTGGGTGAACTTTGCATCGGTATCGTTGATTGGCCTTTTAATGCTATTGGGTTTTACTCAGCGCATCGCCGCCAGTTACCGTGAAAAAATTGTGATCCAAGATCAGCTGATTTTTGAGCAGGCGCAAAAACAAAGCGAGTTGGAAGCGGCGGTGCAACAGCGTACCCGCGCGTTACATAAGGCGTTGATTGACGCGGACGAGGCCAATCGCGCTAAAAGTTATTTTTTAGCGAAGGTGAGTCACGATTTAAAATCGCCGTTGACCAGTATTTTGGGTTATTCACAGCAAATCAGCGCTTTTCAACACGCTGAGGTGGCGCGCAAGTCGTCGATTATTTATAAAAGTGCGCGCCGTCTGTTGGCGTTGGTGAGTGATTTAATCGATTACGCCACCGGCGAGCGCGATTTAGATGCGCTACATCCAAAGCCGACTTATGCGCTGGATTTTTTTAATTCAGTGGCGCAAGAAGCACAGGCATTAACCAAAATCAACCAAAATCGGTTTGTGTTTACGCAACAAGGGCATTTGCCTAAGGTGTTGCTAATGGATACAAAACGCTTACATCAAGTGTTAATCAATGTGTTGTCGAATGCGTGCAAATTCACCCATCAAGGTGAGGTACGTTTTGTATTGCAGGCCGATTTAACAGCGCAAGGGCGCTGTGAGTTGCAGATACGCATTGAGGATAACGGTTGTGGAATCGAGGCTGAGCAATTAAGCCATATTTTTGACCCCTTTACCAAATATAACCAAACAATCTCGCCGGAAGGCATCGGCTTGGGTTTGGCGATCGCTAAACAGTGGCTGGATGCGATGAACGCAACGATTGTTGTTGACAGCGAACAGGGGAAAGGGACACAGGTGTGCATAAAGCTGAGCTTGGCTTTGGTTGAGGAGGATAGCTTATCGGCACAGGAGCTGGTGATTGAGCATCATGATTTGCCTTGGTTTGATGGCCAAGGAAAGCGGGTTTGGTTGATTGAAGATTCAGCGTTAATTTTACAGTTATTGGACAGTGAGTTGCGCGAGTTGAATATGGAGGTCATGACGTTATCCGATGGCCAACAAGCGTTGGCGTTGATCGCGCAGACTACGCAGGCGCCGGATTTGATTGTGACCGACTTTCACCTGCCCAGTACCGACGGCCAGCAGATTTTGCAAGCGGCCAGAGCGCGTTGGCCGACCTTGGCGGTTGTGCTTATTAGCGCCGCTTGGCATGAAAGCGAGCAGCAAACGGCTCTCATGCCTTTTAGCGCTCATCTGCTTAAACCGATTGATTTAGTGGATTTTCGGCTAACTTTAGCAGGCCTGCTAAAATTAGCCCTTATTCATCCTACACCGCCTGTACATCACAGCAACGGCGATGCCTTGGTGTTGAGGAGCCAGCAAGCCCCTTGGCAAGCGTCTTGGACGCAGACATTGCGCAAAACCTTAAGCGAACAACAAAAACAGGCGCTTTGTCAGCTAATTTCGCTCAATGCGGTGACCGATATTATGGATTGGGCCTGCGCCTTAAAAGCTGACAATCCCGCGCTCAACACCGCGCTCGACGAACTAATCGCACTGGCGCGCAATACCGATTTAAACGCGCTGCAAACCTTAGCCACAGAGTTGGAGTAGGATGGTTTTTGTTTTGTTTTGTTTTGTTTTGTTTTGTTTTGTTTTGTTTTGTTTTGTATCGTTCCGTTTTTATTGATGACGGGCGGGCTAGCTTAGAATATTTGATATAAAAGATGCAACAATAAAAAAACAAAAAGCGGCATGGTGTACCTGCAAAAAACGAATCATAAGAGACCGCATCGGCTTGGTTTAAATCAACTAGCAACTAAGTCGTTAAAAAAACGCGCAAATAAAAGTTTTTTTCCTTTTGGGATAAACGATGGCCTAAATAATCTTGCATTATCTGATTAAACAGAACGCATTTTGCACAAATGTTTTTGTGGGGATTTTGTGCTCAATGTTTGTTTAATGCTTATTTTCCTTGCAGGAGTGTGCCATGTTGTTCGATCAAAATACCTCAATCCTAACCGCCAAAAACGGTGTCGCTATCGCCTTTATTGATGCCGGTTTGCCGGATTTAACCACCTTATACCAAGCCCTGCCGCAAGGCATGGCCGTACACTGGCTGGATGGCGACCAAAACGGTATAGAAACCATCAGCCAAGTGCTGGCGGGGCAACAAGAGATCGACAGCATTCACCTTATCACCCACGGCGCACCGGGGCGCATTTTTATCGGCAACCAAACCCTCAGCCAAGCCAACCTTAGCCAACACCAAACGCTGCTTGACCAAATTACGCGCACGCTGGGAGAAAACGGCGAATGGTACATTTACGGCTGCGACGTGGCACAAGGACGACCAAGCCATCGCCGACCTGGTGATTAATCAGCAGACCTGCGACAGCGGCGAGATGAACACCGACACCGAGGCGTGCAAACGCTTAGGCTGTTCGTATACTCCCTTCGGCGCAATATGCTTTGTGCTTTGCGCCGATTTTTTTGTTCAAAAACGAATCCTCAACACAGCTCAGTAGAGTAAGCGGGTGACGCCGAAGGCGGCGGCTTGACTTTGTGCCTTCGCGAGCGGGGCGGGTAGGCGCGCTTGGCGGAGTTGCATCCAGGGTTGATTTTGTGTGCCGCCACCAACGCTGTAAATTTGGCGCAGGGCGGGCGCGCCAAGTTGGTGTAGCCGTTGGTAGGCGAGATTTTCGATTTCAACGAGGCCTTCAATCAGGGCGTGTAAAAATAGCCGTTTATCTTTGGTGTTGGGCAGGATGGGGGCGAGTTGGGCATCTGCAATCGGGAAACGCTCTCCGGGGCTGATTAATGGGTAGCAGGCAAGTCCACTTGGCTGGTGGATGTTGAGTTGGGGTAGGAGTTGGTTTAGTTGTTGCAGACTAAAGTGGTGTAGCAGCACGGCGCCGCCGCTGTTGGAGGCGCCACCAATTAGCCATTGGTGGCGCAGGCGATGGCTATATAGGCCGTATTCGCTGGCAAAAATCGGTTTTGAGCTGAGCAGTTTGATGGCGAGGGTTGAGCCAAGTGCGCTAACGGCATCACCGTTGTGTTGTGCGCCGCTGGCGAGAAAAGCGGCGATGCTGTCGGTGGTGCCGCTGTAGACGGGGGTGTGGGGGCGAAATCCCCAATCACGGCTGAGCGCGGGGCTGGTTTCGCCAATGGGGGTGCCAGCGGGCACGACTGGCGGCAGCGGACTGGTGATGAGTGATGTGATCCAGTCAGGCCAGCACCGATTTTGGGAGTCGTAGCCGAGTTTGAGGGCGTTGTTTTCATCGGTGGCGACGGGGTGGGCGCAGAGTTGTTGGTTGAGCCAGTCAATTTGGTGGAGGATGCGCCCGGGACGGTAGCGTTGTTCTAGCCACATGACTTTGGCGAGGGTCGAGGATGCACCGTGGGCACCGCTTGTGGCGGGGGCTATTTGGGCAATGCGTTGCGCTTGCTGTTGGGCGCGGCGGTCGTCGTACATCAGGGCGTGGTCGGGCGCGCTGTCAAGCAGGACGGTGGAGGAGGTGGCGTCGGCAATAATATGCTCTACTTGTGCGCTCCAGCCATGTTGTTGCAGTTGGGCGAGAAGGTTTTGCAGGCCTGCTTGCCACAGGGCGGTGGCTTGTTGGCTGTGTTGGCCTTCACGTTGAGGTAAGGCGATGGGGCTTTGATAGCTGGCGAGGGTTTGTTGCTGTCTGACGAGGTGGGCGCGCAGGCCGGAGGTGCCAAAATCGAGACCGAGAATGAGTGCGTCGTGTGCGATGGGAGCGGAGTGGGGGGTCATGTCAAAGTTGCCTTTTAGTCTGTTACGCTGCGCTGAGCCGATATTCGGTTGTGTCATAGTGATAAGTTTTGCCCTAAAATGCAATGGCGCTCAGCGTTAAACTTAACGAGAAAACTATGTCATGGTAAAGCGGACTTTTGTCGCTTAGGGTTGCGCGAGAGAGTAGCGCAAAGCATAATCTCGCTCATGCGTCAGTTAATCCTTTCTTTTTTGCCGATAAAGGCTGTGTATCTATGCGTTTGAAGCAGGTCAAAATCGCCGGATTTAAATCTTTTGTTGAGCCGACACGCTTGGTGTTGCCTAGTGAGTTGGTCGGTATTGTTGGCCCGAATGGGTGTGGCAAGTCGAATACATTAGATGCGGTGCGTTGGGTGATGGGCGAAAGCTCGGCGAAAGAGCTGCGCGGCGGCGATATGAACGATGTGTTGTTTAATGGAACCGATTCGCGTAAAGCAGTGAGTCAATGTTCGGTTGAGTTGGTTTTTGATAATGAGCAAGGCGGGCTGGCGGGGGCGTTTGCGGCGTATGCCGAAATTTCGGTGAAGCGGGTGCATCATCGTGATGAGGGGACGCAGTATTTTTTAAACCAGCGTCGTTGTCGGCGGCGTGATGTGGTGGATTTGTTTAACGGAACAGGACTGGGCGCGCGTAGTTATGCGTTGATTGGTCAGGGTAATATTAGTCGGATTATTGAAGCCAAGCCCGAGGATATGCGGGTGTATTTAGAGGAAGTGGCCGGTATCGGGGTGTATCGCAGTCGGCGTAAGGAAACGCTGGTGCGTTTAGAGCGTGTGCGTGAGAATTTGGCACAACTGAGTGTGTTGCAAGGGGCGTTGGTTGAGCAGGCTTCGCATTTGGCATTGCAGGCGCAGAAAGCGCGCGACTATCAGCAGACGCAAACGCGCTTGGCGCAAGTTGAGCAGCAGGTGTTTTATCATCAGTGGCAGGGTTGGCATCAGCAAGCTGAGCAGGCGCAGGCGTTATTGCGTGAAGCAGAAAAGGGGTTTGCGCGCACGAAGCACGATTGGGATGAGGCGCAGAAGGCGTTTTTGTTACAACGTCAAGCCTTAGCGCCCTGTTTGCAAGCTCGTGATCAGGCTCAGGCGCGGTTTCATGCGTTAGATAAGCAGTGGGAAAGTTTGCGCCAGCAGCACGTGTTGTTGCGTCGTCAGCGTGAGCAGTGGCAGCATCAGCAAGGGCTAAATCAACAACAGTTAGCCCAGTTGGCGCAGACAGTAGCTGTGCAACAGACGGCGCTGGAGGATGAGCAGGCGCAGCTTGAAAGTCTGGATGAACATATTGCTTTGGTTGAGGAGTCGGTTTCGGAGGTCGAACAGGCTTGGTTTGCGCTGAACCAACGTAAAGCCGATGCGCAACAGCAACAGCAGCAAGCACAGTGGCAGTTTGAACGCCTTAGTCAGCAGCAACGCCAAGAGCAGGCGATGTTAGCTCATCTGCAGGAGCAGCTTGGGCATTTAGAGCAGGAGTTGCAAACCTTAGCCGAAACGATAGCGGGGGTAGACGACGCGTCGATTGTGTCGCAACAGGCCGCATTAGACCGTCAGCTTGTTGAGATTGGCCAAGCATTAGTGGGGTGTGATCAGCAAACACAGGTGGCACAGCAGACGTTGCAGCAAGCCGAACAGGTGCAGCAAACGCAACAGTCACATTGGCAAAGTGTGTGGCAAACGCGTCAAGCGTTAGCGGCACAGGTGCAGGGGTTACAAAGCATTCAGCAGGCGATGCAGGCAACAGACGACGAGGTGGTAGATGAAGCAACATGGCCTGGGCACCAAGCTTTGTTAGATGCGTTGCAGGTTGAAGCCGAATGGCAGCACGCGGTGGAGGTTTGGTTGGGCGATCATTTGCAGGGGTGGTTGTTGGCGACGCCTTGGTTGGATGTTGAATCTTTGCCTTCGGTGAGTTTATTGGCATGGAATCCGCCGTCGTTTACGGCGCAGGCGGGGAGTTTGGCGCAAAAAATTCAGGCGCCGACGCTGGTGCGTCATTGGGCAAATCGGTTGTACTGTGTTGACGATACACAGCCGCTGGCGCAACAGTTAGCGCAGCTTGATGATCAGGCGTGGTTAATTGATCGACAAGGGCGACGCTTTTCAAAGTATGCGATTGTACCGGGGACAACATCGGCTTGGTCGGGCAGTTTAGCTAGGCAGGCGCACTTGCATCATTTAATGCAAGCGTTAGACGCGCAAGACGAGGCTTTGGCGCAAGCTGAACAGGCGTTGCAGCAGGCTAAAACGCAGCTTGCACAGGCGCAAGCACACTATCAGGCCTGCTTAAATGAGCGACAGCAACTCAATCAGCAACAGCAAAGCGCACGAGCGCGTTTAGCGCATTTGCACGAGGCGGGCCAGCACGCCGAGCAGTTGCGTCGCAGTTATGAGCAAACTCAGCAAGCGCGTCAGGCGCGTATAGCCAGTTTACAGTCGCAATATCAGCAGCAATTACAGGCGTTAGACGCAGCGAAGGAGGTATGGGTTGATGCACAAGCACGGCTTGAAACCATGCAGGCGCTGGTTGATGAATTGGCGCAGCAGCGTGTGCCGTTGCAAGACCAGCGCGAGCGCTTGAATATTCAACTTCAACGCCTTCGCCAGCAGCGCCAACAGAGTGAACAAGCGATCAAACAGCATCAGTTTGCACTCGCGCAGTATGGGCAACAGCGTGAACAACTGCAGCAGCAGGCCGTGATGCTTAGTCAGCATGAGTTCGAGCAAGGTGAGGTGGACGAGGCAACACTAGAGACAACACGCGTGGTGTTTGAGCAGGCGCGAGAGGATTTGACGCAGGCGCAGGCGCATTGGCAAAGGGAACAGGCGTGTTTGGAGCAGTTGCAGCAAGCGGCGCAAAACGCCCAGCAACAGCATTTATTTGCCGAGCAAGCGCTGGTGAAGGCGCAGTTAGCGATGCAGGCGTTGCAGCAACAACGTGAACAGTTGCAAAAAACTTTGGCAGCACAGGGCTGGTCGCTACATCAGCTGAGTCAGATGCGTTTAGACGCGGAGCCATTGGTGGATTTGGAAGCCGAGTTAAAACGGTTGAAATGGCATTTGTCGCGTTTGGGCGCGGTTAATATGACGGCGATTGAGGCTTATCAAGAGGTGGAGCATAAATTGCACCAACTTAATCAACAAATCGCGGATTTGAGCGCATCGGTGCAAACACTGGAGCAGGCAATCGCTACGATTGATAAAGATAGTCGTCAGCGTTTAACGCAGACATTTAATGACGTTAATCAGACATTTAAACAGCTTTTTCCGCAGTTGTTTCAAGGCGGCGAAGCGGGGCTGTTTTGGCAAAGCACGCAACAAGATCCACTGGAAGGCGGGGTGGAGGTGATGGCGCGCCCGCCAGGTAAGCGAAATGCCCGTATTCAACTGCTTTCCGGCGGGGAAAAAACCTTGGCCGCCTTAGCGTTGATTTTCGCTATTTTTCAACTCAAACCAGCGCCATTTTGTATTTTGGACGAGGTGGATGCACCACTGGATGATTCGAATGTAATTCGGTTCTGCGGACTAGTCAGGAGCCTATCAGAAAAGGTACAATTTATATTTATTACACATAACAAAACAACCATGGCTATGGCTAAGCATTTAATCGGTGTCACTATGTATGAGGCGGGCGTATCCCGTTTAGTGAGCGTCGATTTAGAAGCGGCGGTAGAAATGATAGGAGAAACGGGGTTATGAACGATTTACAGCAGGTTTTGCTGGTATTTGCGGTGATTGTCGTGGTTGGGCTGTATTTATTTAGTCGCCAGCGTCAGAGCACAAATAAAAAGCAACGTGAGGGCGAAGGCATCGCCCGTACGCGCCAGGAAAAATACATTGATGAGTCAGCGTTGCGAACTGATGAACAAGATTCTGGCATGGAGTCAGCGGCGTTAGATCACTCTAAACAACCTTTTTGGGAAAATTTTGAGAGTCGTATTTCGTCAAATCCGGTATTTGAGATAGATGAAATTCGCGAGGTGGCGCCTGCGCCACAAGCGGCGCAAGAACCGATGAGTAACCCATCGTATCAACAACCTGTGCAAACTAAAACACCCAATCCAGCGGCTGCGCGTATGGCTGAGCCATTGAGTGAGCCAAAAACCGAACCGCAAGTGTTTGCGATTTTGGTGTTGACCGCTAGCAAGGAGTTTTCGTTGCCGGATGTGGCGCAAACTTTACGCGCCTCGGGCTTAAGTTACTCGCAGAAGGGTACTTACATTAAAACAGAAAACGGTAAAACCATTATCCAAGTGGCAAATGTAATGGAGCCGGGTACGTTTCCGGCTGAGCCTTCTGCTACTGATACTACGCCAGGCGTGGCGTTGATTTTGCAACTGCCTGCGGCTGTTCCCGCTCCGCGCGCGATGGATGATTTGATTATGACGGCGCGACGTGTATCGCAACGTCTTAACGGTCGGATGTATGATATGCACCGCCATTTAATCCGCGAGTCCGACTTGCAAGCCATGCGCGAAGAAGCGTTAAATTACCAGTCCACACGATTATCTTCCTAAATGACCGACTTAATTGACGTGAAGGTGCGGCTTGAGCAGTTGCGCGAACGTATCGAAGCGCATAATTATGCCTACTATGTGCTGGATAACCCCTCTATCAGCGATGCACAATATGACTTGCTTTATCGTCAGTTGGTCGAGCTTGAAGCGGTCCATCCTGAGCTGATTACGCCCGATTCTCCGACACAGCGTGTTGGCGACCAACCGGCCGCCGGATTTGCCGAGGTGATCCATCAAGTGCCGATGTTATCCTTGGATAATGCGTTCAGTGATGAGGAATTGCAGACCTTTGACCAGCGCGCTTTGGAAGATC
>JAVETW010000031.1:0-28382 GCA_034005865.1 Thiomicrospira sp.
GGCGGCTTGCAAGCCGGAGAGCGCGTGGCGAATTTGTTTTACGGCGGCCAGTTATATGCGTCGTTTTTATTTATTGGGCGCAGTATTGAAGAGGCCGGGGTCGGGGTGAATTTTCCGATTTCCGGTTCAGCGCCTGCCGATGAAGTGCTTAAAACCTTGAAGCAGTTTCAAATTTCAACGCTGGCGGGCGTGCCGACGACGATTATGAATTTACTCCCCGCGTTGGCGGAAGAACCGGCGTTGTGTGCGCAGATTACGCGTTTTATTTATGGTGGCGAACCTATGTATCCCGACCAAATCGAGGCGTTGCAAAAGGTGTTGCCGCATTGTAGCGTGCGTTCGATTGGTATCGCCGGCGTAGATTATGGCGAAATGGGCTTTGTTGATGACCGTTGCGATTGGGGTGTGCATCGGGTATTGGATGCGTCCACGGTGGTGGAGTTGATTGATGAGCAAGGTCAGCCGATTGAACAGGTCGGGCAACCCGGGCGGATTGTGATTACGAATTTGAATCGTAGGTTAATGCCGATAGTGCGTTATCCGGTTGGCGATCAGGCGATGTGGCTGGACGAGGCTGGCGTGAGCGGTCGGCGTTATAAACTGTTAGGGCGCACCGAAGAAGGCGCACGTATCGGCCCGGTGACGCTGTATGTCGAGGATGTACAAGGGGTGTTAAAACTAGCAGGCCTGGTTGTGGATATTATGAGTTTTCAATTAGTCGTGACCCATCAGCAACAAAAAGACGGCGGCGTGCTGCGGGTGGCGGTGGCGAAGCCGCAAAGCTTGGACGATTCGGCGACGGAACGGGTTATTCAAGGTATTTATCAGCAGCGAAAACTGTATGCCGAGGCGGTGGCACAAGGGTTAATCCATCCGTTGCGCGTTGAATGGGTGCTGCCCGATCAGCTTTACACCAATCCACGTACCGGCAAGCTGATGCGGGTGGTGGATCAGCGTCAGCAGGCGGTGAATTAATGCGCGCAGGCTGTGAGTGGGTGCATTTAACTTTGCCCGCCGCCTTGTCGAGTTTGCCGACGGCACAAGCGTTGGTGGCGCACGTGGTCACCGAAAACGGTTTCGACGGTGCTAAAAACTTTAGCGTGCAATTAGCGTTAGAAGAGGTGTTTACCACGATTTTGCGTTACGCCTATGAGGACGATGATGCGCAAGCGACGATTGAATTACAGTTGTCGCGTCAGGCGACGCTCTTGCAGTTGGCGGTGATTAGCCATGGTTTGCCGTTTGAATGGTCGATGATTCCCGATTATGACCCTTCGCAGGTGTGGGGGGTATCGGATGAGGCGTTAGGCTTGTCGGCCTTTTTACTCAAAAATTCGGTGGATCGCTACCGTTTGCTGAATCAGGGTAAACAAGGGATTCGGTTTGAGCTGAGTTGGGCATTACCCAGTGGGCATATTGCCGATATGGAGGAGACGGTTGGCGCGGCAAGTGACGTTAAAACCGAGGTGTCGCCCTTAGCGCACATTCGCCCTTTAACCGAATCCGAAGCGATTCAGTTGGCGCGTTTGGTGTATCGCAGTTATGGCTATTCGTATGTGTATGAAGATATGTATTACCCTGAACGCATTGTCAGCAAGCATCAAGCCGGTCTATTGCATTCTTGGGTGGCGGTGGCGCGTAGCGGCGAATTAATCGGTCATATTGCGCTGATGAAACCAACGCTGGACGAACAAGCGGTGGAATGGGGTATTGCGGTGGTTGATCCACGTTGGCGTGGCGGCGGTGTGATGCAAGCCTTGTTAAAAACCTTGCTTGAGGCGTTGGACAATCGTTCCGAAAGCGTGGCCTATGCGCACGCGGTTACCTCACATACCTATACGCAAAAAACCTGTATTAAGTTTGGTTTTCAACCGACCGCCTTGCAACTGTGTTTAGTGCCTTGTTTAAGTTATAAGCATATTAAAGAAGCCAAACAGCGTGAATCGACGTTTATCAGCGTGCGTTGTTTGCGCCCCTTGCCGCAGGCGAGGTTATTTTTACCCGTTTGGCATCGCGCGCGTCTTGTGCCGTTGCTCAAAGCGTTAGAGGCGGATGGCGCGGTTTCGGACGAAGAGTGTATCGCGTATGACGATGTGGCTTCGCGCTGGCGTCTGCAACAGCAGGCACTCGCAAGCGCGCAATCGTTGAGCGCGAACACCCAATTACGTTCCGAGATTGTGAGTCATGCTAATTTGGCGCTGTTGGAAGTGGTGAAAATTGGCGCGGATCAGGCGCAGGTATTGGCTTCGGAGTTAAAGCGGGTGTGTTTAGAAAAGGTGGATGTGGTGCAGTTATCCGTCGATTTAACCGATCCTGGATCACCAGGCCTGGTGGCGGCGGCGGAGCAACTGGGCTTTTTTATGTCGGGATTAATGCCGATGATGCCAAAGGCGTATAGCTTGACGTTGCAGTATTTAAATAACCTGTCTGTGGACTATGAGGCGATTCAGGCTGAAGGCGAGCAAGCGTCGGCGATTAAAGACTGGGTGAGGTTTGAACAGCAGATGAGTGAACAGCTACAACTGCGTAAACTTGATGCGTTGGCGCAGACAAACAACGTTAATTAAAGATGACCTAAAGGGTAAATCCAATGAGTTTTCGACAGCGTGTAATGCTTTTTTCGACCGCCGCGATTATGTTGGTGGTTGCGTTGACGGCCTCGGTATTGGGGTGGCACAGCCGTCAAACGATGATTCAAGAAGCGGAACGCTACGGCGAATTGGTTGCACAAGTGTTGGCGAGAAGTGCGGGCGCGGCAGAGCAAATTCCCGAACGGGTCGAGTCGATTTTGGCAGATCATATGTTGGCGCAAGCGCATTTGGTGGCGGAATGGGTGGCGATGGCAGAATCGGGCGGTGTAGCACCGGAACGTTTGCGCGAACGTCTGCAAGCCTTGACGCAAAAAAGCGTGATTGAAGAAGTGTGGGTCACCGATAGTTTTGGTGAGGCCTATTTAAATTCCGCCGGTGTGGACGGGTTTATATTTAACCCGGATGCGACCATTCAACCACAAGCCTATGCGTTTTGGGATTTATTGTCCGGCGATGCGCAACAGGTGGTGCAGGCCGCGATTGAACGCGATATGGATCATCAAGTATTTAAATACGTCGGCGTGACCGGGGTGGATAAACCTCGTATTGTCGAAGTGGGCTTGAGTGTGGCGCGCTTACATGAAATCGAGCAGATGTTGGGGCTGGAGTTTATGGTGCAAAACCTGGTGGCCGATGGCTATATTAACGCGATTTGGGTGTTTTCATCGTCGTTGGAAACGCTGGCGTGGAGTAGTGTGTTGGGGCAAACTGATGGTCATGCACCGGATGCGGATGAAATTCAGCGTTTAGACACGGTGTTTCGTAGCGGGGAGAGTGAAAGTTGGATTCGAGATGGACATTTGGTGGTGTTAAGCCCGATTCCCGATGAGGATGATCAGCCGCAAGGCGTGACTTTATTGCGTTTGTCGCTGGATGGATTGGAACAGGCACAGCAACGGTCGATTCATTTGACGTTGACGGTGGCGTTATTGGTGATGTTGTTGGGCGCGTTGGCGGCGTATTTTTTAGCGCGTCGGGTGACGCAACCGATTGTGCAAATTGGTGAAGCGGTCAGAGCCGTTGAACAGGGTGCGTTTGCGCAAGTGGATTTAGCGCAAGTCGGCAAACGTTCCGATGAGTTGGGTAAGCTGGCACGGGTGTTTGAGTCGATGTCGATTACGGTCGGTCAGCGTGAGGCTTGGTTGGATGAACAGGTGCGCCAACGTACGCAAGAGTTGGAAAGCAAGAATCAATTACTCGCGCAAGTGCATCAACGTGTGCAAGATGAACTGAGTATTGCGCAAAGTTTTCAAATGGCGATTCTGCCGAGTTGTTTTCCCGATTTTGGCGGTTGCTTAGATGCGTATGGCGCGATGCGTTCGGCGCGCGAAATGGGCGGTGATTTCTATGATGTGTTTGCGTTAGACGCGCATCGGGTCGGGTTGGTGATGGCGGATGTGTCCGGTAAAGGCGTGCCGGCGGCGTTTTTTATGGCGATTTGTCGCACCGAATTACAAAATTTAGCGTTACAGGGCGGCGCGCCCGCGCAAGTATTGGCGCAATTAAACCAGCGTTTATTGCATGAAAATCCATTAGAACTCTTTTTAACCGTGTTCTATGCGGTGTTGGATACGCGAACCGGTGTATTGGAATATGCTAACGCCGGACATAATCCGCCGTTGTTGCTCAGTCAGGGTGAGGTGTGTGAGTTAACGCAAGCAAAAGGCATGGTGTTGGGCATGTTGGATGGTGTGAGGTTAATGCCTGCACAGCACCTACTGCATCCCGGTGATCAACTTTTGCTATATACCGACGGTATTACTGAGGCATTTAATGGGCAGTGGGAGGCGTATGGCGAAGCGCGTCTTATAGATTGGATGAGCCGTCAATCGGGCGTGTCTGCGCAAACGCTGTGTCATGATGTATTGGCGCAGGTGGATGCGTTTGTCGCCGGAGCGGAGCAGTCGGATGATCAGACCTTGTTAAGTGTGGTCTGGTTTGAAGGCGAGCGCGCACGTTTTGAGGCAAGCTTGACGCAGTTGCATCCGTTTACTGCTTGGGTCGAACACTATTGCCATCAGCAGGCCTGCTTACCCGCGCGCGCTCAGCAAATCGTGTTGGCGTTGGATGAATTGTTTACCAATAGCGTGCAGTATGGCTTTGCCGATGATGCGCGTGATCAGGGTTTTATTGAGGTCAGTTTGGCGGTGCAGGATGGGTGTTTATATGTGCAATTAGTCGATAACGGGCGTGCATTTGATCCAACGTTGGTGCAAACGGCGGATACGAATAGTCCGCTGGATGAGCGTGCGATTGGCGGATTGGGCTTATTTTTTGTGCGTCAAATTGCACAAGATTGGTCTTATGATTACCAGGGCTTAAATCGTTCGTATTTAACGATTCAATTAGAGAGGGAAGCGGTATGAGTTATAGCTGTTTAGCGTTACAAGGTCGATTAGATGCGGTGACCGCGCCGCAATGGGAAGCAAACGTATTGGCCTTAGCGGACTCGCCGAAGGTGATGTTGGATTTTCGGCAGTTGGACTATATTTCAAGCGCGGGTTTGCGTTTGGTGTTGATGTTGGCAAAACGGATGCAAGCCAAGCAGGGCGAGTTACAACTGTGCGGTTTGAAACCCAGTGTGCATCAAGTCTTTGAAATGAGTGGGTTTTTACAAATATTATCTGTGCAAGCGACTTGCGAAGCCTGTGATTAAAGGAGTGTGTTAAATGCGCCGTATGTTATGGATAATCGGTTTAAGTGTATGGGGGTTGAATGCGTATGCGTTTAAAGCGGATAACGGTATTCAGGTCACGCCGCTATTAAAATCCACCACGAGTTGGGAAGGAACGCAAATTCAGTATCCCGATGGTGAGGCGGAGATTAGCGGCTTGATGGTTGAAATTGCACCGGGTGCCGAAACTGGTTGGCATTATCATCCGGTGTCGTCGTTTGGTTATATGCTCAGCGGCGAGTTGGAAATTACCACCGAACACGGGCAAGTGAAACGCACACGCGCCGGTGAAGCGATGGTGGAAGTGGCGAATATTTTGCACAATGGGCGTAATGTCGGCAGCGAACCAGTGAAGATTATTGTGTTCTACGCCGGGGCAAAAGACGTGCCTTTAACGATACACCAAGCGAAACAGCCTTAAAGGTTGTTGATATTTCGATGTAACCGATTTGCACAACTCATCCGACTCCGCGGGGTGCAATAATAAATCCTTCTACAGCCTCGTCTGCGTGGGAACGAGAAAAAATCCCATTTTGAGCTTTCTCCCTCCCCCTAGCCCCCTCCCGCTGGGAGGGGGCATATACGGTGCCATAAAAAATCTTCGTGACCTTCGCGTTCTTCGTGGTTCAAAAATGAAGGGTCATTTAGTCATCACTTATCGTTATAGCAAAACGTCAATACGCTAAGAGCGTTGTTCGTTTGCGGCTTGCCAGTGGCCGCCGATAGCCTTGTAGAGTTTAATTCCGGCACTGAGATGACTCAATTCGGTTTCAACCAGCGCAAGTTCGGCATCAAACAAACTGCGTTGCGCATCTAACACTTCTAAATAACTGGAGTAGCCCGAGTCGAAACGCGTTTGCGCTAAACGCAGGGTTTCGCGTAGCGCGTCAACTTGGCGTTGCTGGGCATCAAGCTGTTGTTGGGCGCGATGTTGTTGTGTGAGCGCATCTAAGGCTTCGCCAAAGGCTTGACGTAGGGTTTGTTGATACTCTTGCAGTTTAATTTGCTGTTCTGCTTCACTGATGTCCACTTGCGCTTGTAGGCTGCCACGGTTAAAAATCGGCGCAGTTAAACCGGCTTGTGCTTGCCATTTGACAGCATCTTGACTGAATAAATCATTCAACGCTTCCGAACCCAGACCAATGAAGCCATTTAAACTTAGACGAGGGAACAGGGCGGCACGCGCCACGCCAATATTCGCATTGGCGGCGATGAGTTGCTGTTCTGCCGCTTGAATATCGGGACGGCGCATGAGCAGCGACGAGTCAATTGAGGGCGGCAATACCGGCATAGGGTAAGCTTGCACTTCGGCAGCTTGCGCTTGGTTGTAGGCTAAAATCTGTGCCGGTGACTGGCCTGCAAGCAAGCTGAGCGCGGTGCGCTGTAAATCGCGCTGTTGCAGTAAGCGCAGGTGCTGAATTTCAACGCGCGAGAGTTCAACCTGGGCTTGTTGCACGGTGAGTTGGGTAATGCTGCCCAGTTCGTATTGGCGTTGGCGCAAGTTGAGCGTTTCTTGGCGCGATACAACGGTTTGCTGTGCCAAGTCCACCATTTGATCGAGAGTGCGTAAATTAAAATAGCTTTGTGCCACATTGGTCATAAGACTGAGGCGTAAGTTTTCTCGATTGAGTCGTTGCGCTTGTTGTTGTGCTTCTAAACTTTGTACATTCGCGCTGACACGTCCCCATAAGTCAATTTCGTAACTGAGCAGTGCGCCGAGGTTAAATTGGTTGTAGGTTTGGCGTTGGCCGATAGGCACGGCGACATCGCTGGTTTGCTGACGACCGGCATCGGCTTGACCGTCAAGGCGAGGGCGTTGGTCGGCACGCCCTTGTGTGAGGGCGGCTTGTGCTTGGCGTAAACGTTGGTCGGCGATGGCAAAGTCGGCATTATTTTGTAGCGCCGCATCCAGCCATTGCGTTAGAGCGGGGTCATTGAACTGCGCCCACCATTGTTGCTCGGTTGTTGGCATTTGCAGGCCTGCAGAAACGCCGGTTGAGCCAAGTGTCGTTGGCAAATCGACCAGTGGTTTTTCATAGGTCGGTATTTGCGAGCATCCGGTCAGGCCGATTAGTAGCGCCACGGTAAGCGGTTTGAGTGTGGCATTAATCATGGTGTGTCTCCTGTTTTACTTTTCCACGGCCAAGCCAGTTTGAGAATCCGGCAATCCAACGGAAGAACATGGGGATAAATAACGGGGCGAGGAAGGTCGCTAAAATCATACCGCCGACCACGCCTGTGCCTACCGCATTTCGTGCCGCCGCCCCAGCGCCTTCGCTGAGCATAAGGGGAATCGCCCCCATGGTAAAGGCCAGCGAGGTCATTACAATCGGTCGGAAACGCATTTGTGCGGCTTCGACGGCGGCGCTGACGAGGTCTAGGCCTTGTTCATACTTGTGCATGGCGAATTCGACAATCAATATCGCGTTTTTGGCCGATAAACCAATCAGTGTGAGTAGGCCAAGCTGGAAGTAGATGTCGTTATCCAAGCCGGAAAAACGTGTGGCAAGTGCCGCCCCGAGTACCGCAAAAGGCACGGCTAAAACAACGGCAAAAGGCAGTGACCAGCGTTCGTATTGTGCCGCCAAAATTAGGAACACGAATAACAACCCCATTAATACGGCTAGGGTGCCGGTATTGCTGGAGTCCTCGATTTGGTAGGCTTCGCCCACCCATCCCAGGGTGTAGTTATTGCCACCGACTTCTTGCACGATTTGCTCCATGACTTTAAGCGCTTCGCCTGAGCTGTAGCCCGGCGCTGGTTCGCCGTTGATTTTCGCGGCCGGAAACAGGTTAAAGCGGTTGACAATATCGGCACCGGTGATCCGAGTGAGCGTAACAAGGTTGTCCAACGAAATCATTTCGCCCTTGTTTGAGCGTACAAACACATCTTTGAGATTATCGGCGGTATCGCGATATTGACCTTCAGATTGTAGGTTTACTTTAAACGTACGACCGTAGAGGTTAAAGTCGTTGACGTATAAACTGCCGAAGGTGGATTGCATTGCGGCAAACACTTGATTCACCGGTACATCCAACGCGCGCGCTTTTTCACGATCGAGCGTGGCTTGATACTGCGGTGTTTTGGTGCTTAACGTGGTGCGCACCGCGCGCAGCTCAGGGCGCTGATTAGCGCGTTTGACCACTTCGTCGGCGATTTCGCTGAGTTTTGCGGTTGTGCCGCCGGTGCGATCTTGGATGTAACCTTCGAACCCGCCGGTGGTGCTGAGTCCCATAATCGGCGGCATACCAATCGCCATGGTAAAGGCTTCGCTATTGCCCATAAATTGGCCTTGTAGGCTTTGAAGCACGCCATTGATACTGAGTTCTTCCGAACGACGTTCGCTCCAGGGTTTGAGGCTGACGAAGGCGGTAGCGGCATCGGTTTTAAGCGAGAAGCTTTGTAGGTCGAAACCGGCAAAATGCGTCACGTGTTCAACCGCAGGATGCGCCATTAACTGTTCGTTGACTTGATCGCGCACTTCGATAGTACGACTTAACGATGAGCCCGGAGGTAAATAACTCAGCGCAAACAAGGTGCCTTTGTCTTCGTTTGGCACTAAGCTACTTGGTAAGCTTTGCAGTTGTTGCACGGCTAAATAACCCAAGCCAATAAACAGTAACAGGCTGAGTAAGCTGTAGCGAATCACTTGGCGTACACCAAAGGTGAAACCGCGCGTTAGCCAGTCGAAGAAGCGGTTAAACCAGCCGAAAAACGGCAGGGGTTTGTGTTCTTCGTGTTTGAGTAGCATCGCACACAGGGTAGGGGTGAGGGTTAAGGCAACGAAGCCGGAAATAATCACCGAGACGACGATGGTTATGGCGAATTGTTTGTACATCTCGCCGGTAAAACCGCCGATAAACGCCACTGGAATAAATACCGCAGAAAGCACAAGGACAATCGCAATCAGCGGACTGGTGAGTTCGCTCATCGCTTCAATTGTCGCTTCGCGCGGGGCTTTATTTTCGGTGCGCATAATACGCTCGACGTTTTCGATGACGATAATTGCATCATCAACCACAATACCGATGGCGAGAATCATGCCGAATAAGGTGAGCTGGTTAATACTGAATCCTAGCAGCTCTAGCCCGATAAAGGTACCAATAACCGAAATTGGTATCGCCAATAACGGGATAATGGTGGCACGTAGGTTTTGTAAGAAAAGCAATACCACAAGCGAAACAAGAAGCAGTGCTTCGAAGAAGGTTTTAACCACTTCTTCAATCGACATTTCAACGAAAATGCTGGTGTCATAAGGCACGTCATAGTCTAAACCTTGTGGAAAACGCTTCGCTAATTCGGCCATTTTGGCATCAACTAATTCCGATACCGCCATAGCGTTGGCATCCGGTTGTAGGAAAATCCCCATAGGAACGGTCGGTTTGCCATTAAACGTGGCTTCGAAATTATAGGCCTGTGCACCTAGTTCAACGCGGCCAATATCTTTAATTTTGAGCATGGAACCGTCACTATTCGCGCGTAGGATAATGTCGGCAAATTGATCAGCTTGCGTTAAACGTCCGGGGGTAACGATGGTGTAGGTGAAGTCTTGTTCGTTAAACGTGGGCTCTTGGCCGATTTGACCGGCGGCGAATTGAGAGTTTTGTTCTTGAATCGCCTGCATGACATCGTAGGGCGTGAGGTTATATTGCGCGAGTCGATTCGGGTCAAGCCAGATGCGCATCGAATAGTCTTTGCTGCCGAATTGTACGACATCACCAACACCGGGCAGACGTTTGAGTTCGTCCACAATATTGATTAGGCCGTAGTTAGCGATAAAAATCGTATCGCGGCTATTGTCATCGGAATACAAGGTGATGACTTTGAGAATGCTGCTGGAGCGTTTATCGACCTTAACACCAACGCGTTGCACTTCTTGCGGCAGACGCGTGGTGGCGATTTGAACCTTGTTGTTGACATCCATTACCGCTTGTTTAATATCCGAACCAACTTTGAATGTGACGGTGGTGGTGAGGGTGCCGGCGGACGAGGCGACGCTATTGACATAGAGCATATTGTCGATGCCGTTTAACTCGGCTTCGATCACGGCCGCAACCGTGTCGGCGATGGTTTCAGCGGTTGCGCCGGAGTAAGCGGTTGAGATAGTCACTTGCGGCGGCACGACATCCGGGTAGTCGGCAACGGGTAGGTCTTTCATCGAGAATAAACCAACCAGCACAATAATAATCGACAGAACCATTGAAAAAACCGGGCGGTCGATAAAGAACTTTGAAAACATAACTCTCTCCGATTGAGTCTAAATCGACTTATTTCGCTTGCGCTGTGTCAGAAGGGGCATTATTGGATGCCGGAACGATTTGAACAGAGGTTCCCGGGCGAACCTTCACTAAATTGTCTAATACAATTTGATCCCCGGCTTTTAAACCGCTGTGAACCAACCATTCTTCGCCTACTTGCGCGCCCAGCTCAACGTGAACCAGTTGCGCTTTATTGTCTTGGATTACGTAAACAAAAGCTTGTGTTCCAATTTGTAATACCGCGTCTTGCGGAATTTTGATGGTATTGACCGCCTCAATTCCGCTGAGCTTAATGCGTACAAATGCGCCGGGTAGTAGAGTAGAATTCGGATTATCAAAGCGTGCGCGTAATTTAATACTTCCTGTCGCCGAATCAACAGCGTGGTCGGTATAGTTCAATTCACCATTAAGCGTTTGTTTCATATAATCGACACTGACTTGGGGTTGATTGCCGTTGCTGTAGCGATATTCTCCCGATTGGATGCCTTGTTGGAGTGTCATAAACTCAAACTCACCAATCGAAAAGTGAATCTCGATCGGATCAAGCTGGGTAAGGTCGGTTAGCAGGGTCTGGCCGTAATCACGCCCCACCAGATTACCTACTGACTGACGTTTTAAACCGGTTTTACCGCTAATCGGCGCGCGCACTTCCGTGTAATCAAGGTTAAGCTGGGCTTGGCGTTGCGCAGCTTGCGCCGCGGCAACACCAGCTAACGCTAATTCATAACTGGCAACGGCGGCATCACGCTCTTGCTCACTGACCGCTTTTCCGGCAAATAAGCCTAAAACACGATTTTTTTCGCGCTCGGCTTGGTTAAGTTTCGCTTGCTCCATCAGCACTTGCGCTTTGAGTCGATCTATTTCGGCGCGATAAGGGCGAGGATCAATACGATAAAGGAGTTGGTTTTGTTTTACCGTGTCACCATCTTCAAATAATTGCTCTAATAACTCGCCACTGACACGGGCGTGGATTTCGACATAATTCGGACTTTTTACACGAGCTGGATAATCATAACTTAACGGCACATTGGTCAAGCTGATGGTTTGAGCCGTGACCGGAATTGCCGGTGTGGCTTGTTGTTCTTGGGTTTTAGCTTGGCTGTGGATGCTGAATGTCAGCAAGCCGACGAACAATAAGGTCGAAAAAGGGGCGCGAAAATGTGACTTCATAATCTGAGTATTTCCTGATGAATGAAAAATTAGTGTAATTGTCGCTACACTTTTTTGCAAATTGTTTTTGCACGGTTTATAAAACAGGTTAGGCTATAATTTTACGCTTGAAGAAAGTTAGGAAAAATCATGGAGCCTAGTTGCCAACTTACCCAGCCTTGCACGCAGCGCGGACTGGAACGACGACAAAAAATCTTAAATGCGGCGAAAACCGTGTTTATCGAGCAGGGTTACGCTAACGCCAGTATAAACGAAATTGTACGTCTATCTGGCGGCTCTTTGGGTACAATCTATCGCTTTTTTGGTAGTAAATTAGGCTTATTCGAAGCTTTTTTTCAACAAATGACCCATGAGGTTTTTTCGCATTTTGAAGCGCAAGTGTTAAATCAGGGTGACATCGAAACGAATTTAATGAGTTTTGGTCGCCAAATGCAGCGTTTGATGTTTGAGCATGATGCGCTGGCGATTTATCGACTGGTTCTGACTGAGCAAAGTGCGGATAAAGCCGATATTCAACGTATTTTTTTCGAAAATGGTCCGAAAAAACTCAATCGCATTCTATCGCACTATTTTGAGCAACAAGTGCAGACCGGGCGCTTGCAAATAGCCGATTGCGATATTGCGGCCTATCAGTTTATTGATATGCTTAAAGGCCCATATCATTTTCAAGCGATGTTTGGGCAGGCTGTATCGCAAGAGGAATGCGAACGCACCTTAGCCCAAGCCGTCAGTTTATTTTTACACGGCGCGCGCGTACAAAAACACGCCGAGTAAAAGACCAATAAAAACTTTTTGACAAATGAATGACAAAGCGGCTTGACAAGCCTATACGCCCTCCCTATAATTCGCACACGTTTCAAAACGCCAGTGTGGTGAAATTGGTAGACACGCCGGATTCAAAATCCGGTGCCTTTAAAAGCGTGTCGGTTCGAGTCCGACCACTGGTACCATATCCAAATCTCCGTATATCTTCGATATACGACCGTAGCTCAGTTGGTTAGAGCACCACCTTGACATGGTGGGGGTCGGTGGTTCGAATCCACTCGGTCGTACCATAATCTTTTATAAATCAACTCTTTACGCCTTAGCTGATTGTGTCGTATTCTCTATCAATAGTCCTCGACAGCAAATAGACATCACTCATTTTAAGTCTTAAATTTGTATCTTTATGCGAAAATGATACCTTCAAAGGCAAGACCACACCCTTACGTTTGCCACCGTTAAAAACTACATAAACTTATAGGCCGTTTAATTCAGACCAAACAGCGCGGCAGGTTATGGCTATTTGTATTTACGTCGATTCGAAGTTAAATTGGCACTTCGAGTTTACTTTTATGCCCAAATTGTACATGGTTATTCGAAACCAAGAAAAACTGGAAGGCAAGTTTACAAAAAACGAATAGGAAAAATATGTCCCAACTAAATGAATACAATCGTGAAATTCGGGTCTTTCTTTCGTCCACGTTTAAAGACATGGATGAAGAACGTCGTTATTTGGTCGAACAGGTGTTTCCGCTGGTGCGCTTAGCCTGTGCTCAGCGACAAGTGGTGTTTACCGAAATCGACTTGCGCTGGGGGATTACCGAACTAGAAGCCAAAAACGGTCGCACCGTCGAAATTTGTTTAGAAGAAATTGACCGCAGTCGTAATTCGCCGCCCTTTTTTATTGGATTTTTAGGCGAGCGTTATGGTTGGATTCCGACCCATGATGATTTAAAAAAGTATCTCGATGGCCACGACTCACCTTATGCCGATAAAATTGCACAGGCTTTAGAACAAGGCATTTCCGTGACTGAATTGGAAATGCAGCACGCCTTTTTAAACCAACAGGTCGATAAAGCCCACGCGCGTATTTTTTTAAGATCCCGTGTTTTGACCGAGCAGCTTTATGACGCGCAACTCGGAAATGTTAAGCCTGGTGATTTTTACGATGCCGCCGACGGCAAGCTCGATACCTTAAAAGCCAAGCTAAGATCGTTGGAGCACGGCGTGATGGGGTTAGACGGCTACCAAACCGTGGCAGAGTTTGGTGAGGCGGTTAAAAACTTTCTAATGGACTCATTGGAACGATTGTATCCCGATGAACCCCGCAGTGCCTTACAAACCTACCTAGACAGTCAAGCGATTTATGCCCAATCACGCCTTTCCGGTTATGTGCCCTTAGTTGGCTTTACTCAAAAAGTCATTGAAGCACTTAAGCGAACCAAAGCGGATAATCAGATGCGTCATGTGCATCTTTATGGTGAGTCAGGCCTTGGAAAAAGTGCGTTTTTAGCCTATTTGCAAACACAGTTACCAATACAAATGGGCGCACAAGTTCTGGCGCACTTTGTTGGAGCAGAAACGTCCGCCACCCCAGAAGGCTGGCGCGATCAGCTGATGGCACGATTGCGCCATCAGTTAGCACAAATCCAAACCGTCGATAAACAGAACGAATTCGAACAAGCCTTGAACATAGCAGGTGAAGAAAAAGACACTTGGGATGCCTTTTATGATCTGCTGGTAAAGTATCAGCAAGCGATTAAGCAGCCGGTGATTCTATTACTTGATGCCATTAACCAAATGCACGGTGTATCAAGACTCTTTGAAAAGTTTAACCCAATTAATCTGCCGCACGATGTGTTCCTCGTTACATCAGCGATTGAAGAATATCCATTACAACTGACTCAAAACACCCCATTGCCAAAGCTGGATAGCGATCTGATTCGAAATATCACCCATAGCTACCTTGCCGATTACCAGAAAACCTTACCGCCAGAGGTTGTTACCCTATTAGCGAACGCCGAGCCTTGTAAAAATAGTTTGTTTCTAAAAATGTTATTGGAAGAGTTGCGTTTGCTGGGGCGACATGAAACCCTACTCGAACAAGCGCAAGCCATGATTGGCTTAAAAACGCCGGCAAAATTGTTTGAACAAACGCTCCAAGACATTGACACCTATGCAGCACAGAATGGTGTAGCCGTGCAACCCGCTAAGAAAATAATGCAGTTTATTCAACTTTCTTATCGAGGACTGACACAGCATCAACTTAAACAACTGCTATCCCAGTCCACAGGGTTTACATTGCACGACGCGCATTTATCACCGGTTTTAGCGCGATTACGTAATTTTTTACTGCTGGAAGAGGGGCGCTTTCGGGTAATGCATACAGCCTTTGCATTGCCAATCCTGCAAAATCAAGTAGAACAACACCGCTTGATCATTGTTCAGTATAGCGACCAGTCCACTATGGTTGGGTTACTTGAAATCCTTTATCAATACATTCAAATTAATGAAAAAAATGAAGTTACAGACCTTCTGGGCTCATATTTTTTTGAGCTATTCGAGGCTGATGAGCGTTTATTTCGCGATGCCCTTAGCTTAATTGGCGCGGGTGAAGATAAAGTCAATCTCAATATTCAAACTCTAATGGATGTTCTACAGGCGAAATTGTCTAAAAGTATCTGTAATAATATTAAATTCATAGATCGCTTCTTGCTAGAAAATAATTTTTTAAGGCTTGCTGAATTAATATTAAGGAAACTATTGGACAATAACCAGAAAAATTTATCAGAAGGATATTTGGATATTGCTCTTAACTTAAACAACTTAGCGGAGGTTTATAGAGCGCAAAATCGTCTGCAAGAAGCTGGACGGTTTTACCAACAATCCATAAATATAGTAAATAAGTATCTGTCAACTGGACATCCCTTTATTGTTGCTAGCTTAAACAACTTAGCATTGCTTTATATGGAACTAAACCAGTTGGAGGCGGCTGAGCAACTTTTTCAACAAGGATTGAGATTAAAACAAGCAGTTTTTCCTAAAGAACACCCCGAAATTGCTCTCAGTTTAAACAACTTAGCGGAGCTTTATAGAGTGCAAGGTCGCCTTCAAGAAGCTGTGCCGATTTGTCAAAAAGCATTGAAGATACGTCAAACTGTTTTGCCTGAAAGACATCCTCATGTTGCCAGTAGCTTAAACAATTTAGCATTGCTATATCAGGATCAGAACAGACTCGAAGAAGCTGAATCACTATTCCAAGAGGCATTAATGATAAATCAAACAGTCTTGACTGCGAGACATCCAGCTATTGCCAGAAGTTTAAATAATTTAGCATTGCTTTATGATGCGTTAAACCGTCTAGAAGAGGCCGAATCGCTGTATCAAAAAGCTTTAGATATATACCAAATAGCCTTGCCGGAAGGGCATCCAGATGTTGCAAACTGTTTAAACAACATTGCAATGCTTTATCAGGCACAAAAGCGGTTCGAAGAGGCCGAGTTATTGTATCAGCAAGCTTTAAAGATACGAAAAACTTCCTTACCTGAAAATCATCCAGATATTGCAAGTACCTTGAGTAATTTAGCAGTGCTTTATCAGGCGCAAAACCGCTTAGAAAAGGCTGAAGCACTTCACAAGCAAGCTTTAATCACTGATCAAAAATCATTGCCTGATGGGCATCCGAATATTGCAATTAGCTTAAACAACTTGGCGGTTTTTTATTATGAGCAAGGTAGATTTGATGAGGCAGAACCTTTGTGTTTACAAATCCTAAAAATATATCAAACAGTCTTTCCTGAAGGACATTCTTATATTGTTACATGTATAAATAATTTAGTTGAACTTTATAAAATTCAGAGAAAGTTTAATAAGGCTGAAAGTTTTTATATTGATTTGCTTCAACTTAAGATAAGTATGAGGTTATCGCCTGAAGAAATTATTGAATTATTGAATGAAATGTATCAGATGTATGTATTAGCGGGTTATGGTGATGCGGAAACAAGGGTGAGAAAAAATTATAATTCTATTATGCAACAGTTGAACATCAATTAGTTGAATTCAAGGGGGATAAACAGATGGCATTCCCAATTTTTGATTATTTATCGATTGCTGCAAATCCCCAGCGCTTTCAAAAAAAACGCATTGCCATGCAGGTGCTTTTTGCTGATGAAAGTGGTTTTTGTGCGACGCTTGAAGGCGAGGTACCTTATCAAAAGGGGGATGCGATTTTAACCGGAACTCACGGCGAATCCTGGCCGATTAAACGATCAGTTTTTGATAAAACCTATCAGCAGGACGAAGATGGCCGTTATTACAAAAAACCTTTGCCGATTTCGGCGATACAGCTTGACCAGGCGATACAGCTTACAAGGCAAGATGGCTCCGTTTTAAAAGGCCAGAAAGGGGATTGGGTGGTCGAGTACGCACCTGGTGATCAAGCCATTGTAAGAGCCGATATTTTTGAACAGACCTATGAACCGATTGATTAGTGGTCTATAAGTTTAACCATTACAGAATGAGTTTATTTAACGGACGTGTTATGAAGAGTGAAGAAAACATGCAGAACATCGTAAATATCCTAGTTGCCGGGCATGTAAAACAAAGGCTTGAAGTTGAGGATAGTCTAATTGAAGCGCGTTTAAAAACCGTGTTTACGTGTTTTAAGCAAAATCAATCAGAGAACGTTGTACTTAAAGTTTTAACCGGTGTGTCAGATGGCGTGGATACTGCCTGCATTAAGGTGGTCACTTCGGATGAAGTCGATTTTCCGGTTGATGTTTTGACACAAACAAAAAGCGATTTAGATAATTTTGAAAGACAGCACCCAAACTTATCAAACAAGCTCAAGTCGCAAGCTTGTTTGTTTGATGGACAGCTATTAAACGATGCTCAGTATGGGCAGTTAAAACAGATTCGTGATAAAGAGGTTTTAAACTTTTCAGACCTGCTACTGGTGGTATGGGATGGTTCAGATACCCTGGAAGGTGGCACGTTGAACTTGGTACTGAATGCGCTTCGCAGCCAACAACCAGTGATTTGGCTCAATTCAAAAGATAATTTATCGACTCATGTTATTGATGCTGATAAAGCTGATGCCGAATGGCAGGCGAGGTTAAACCTACCTTTGATAAACACAATGCCGATAAAAGCCGCGTTCAAGCGGATTGATGAGCAAGCGTTAAGTGCTTTTATTCAATATTTTGTTAAAGGTGTCGCTGTTAAAGAGCCGTTACCCAAGGTTAAACGGTCGTTTGCCGGTCTGTGGAATAAGGTGCCGAGCTGGTTATTTTCGTTGAGCTTCAAATCGGTTAAAAAAACGTTCGCTAGGTTATCGAATCTGAACCCCTATACCAAGCCTGACGCTTGGCAAGGACCGGAAATTGGCGCGAAAAACTTCATCGATACCAAGGTTCTTGATAATGCGTTTATAGAATATGATGTCAATGCCGCACATTTTGCTGATCGACACAGAGATTCGGTGTTTTTGTTGTACTTTTTATCGGCATTGGCCGTATTTTCAGCGGTGGCAGGGGCGATTTATTTAGGGGTGGATAAAGGAAGTCATGCTTGGGGTTGGGTTGAGGTCGCTGCGATTAGTGCTATTGGTGCAGTTTTACTTTTAGCAACGCGAACGGAATGGCATCAACGCTGGGTGCGTTATCGCTTTATCGCAGAGCAGATACGGTATGCTAAGGTCGGGTTAGTTTTGCTACAGGCACCAAAATTAATGTCCAAAGGCTTTGGGTTTACTAAAACAGAGATAAACAAAGCGCCGTCAAATAAAACTGATGCGGTTGCCATTGCCAAGCGTGTATTTATAGCTCAAGGTCTTCCGGTTAAAGACAGGGGAACCGTTTTTGTTTCTTCTGCCGTCTTATCTGAAAAAGCCAATCTGCTTCTAGGGCTAATAAAAGGCCAAATTGCTTATCATCATTCCAATGCGGCCAAGCTCCATACGCTGCATCACAGAATGCACCGGATTTCATTTGTCTTGTTTGTTTTAACCGTGATTGCGGTTATCGCGCATTTTTTTGTACATGCCAGTTGGTTGTTAATTTTTACTGCGGCATTACCGGCATTTGCAGCAGGCCTGCATGGCATTTTAACCAAGCTGGAGCTGGCTAAGGTTCACAACCAGTCGCACTTGCTGTATGAAAAACTAGAAACGCTGTTCGCTGTGCTTAATGTTGATATTGAACAGAAGCGTTTTAATTCTGAAAGCTTTGAAAACTATTTATACTTGAGAGCAGTGTTTGAGCAAGCAACGGTTTTAATGTCTCAAGAAGCGGAGCAGTGGCAGGAACTCATCTCAACACAAGAGCCAGAATTACCTGCTTAACTAATGTAATACTCTAAGAGGGCTGGTAAGGTCGGAACCTTCAGTTATACACATATTCATTTGGCGCTAGGTTTTTCTTGATGCATTGGGGGCGGGCTGTTTTATGTAATAACGCATAAAACGCTATTCTTTAGGATGGGGTGATGTCAAGGTATACTAGAATCATTTGTTGTAATTTTGTCACAAAAAATGATTTGTTTTTGTGACAGTTCTAAAAAGGAATGTGTGGTGCAGTCCATTGATTATAAAGTGATTTCTAGAATATATGGCATGGGTAGGGGGTGTTGTTTTTTTATAAACGATTTTTCTGACCTAGGCCATGTTGATGCCATTCGAAAAGCCTTGTCCCGGCTAGAGTTGTCGGGGAAGATTCGTCGTGTCATGCGCGGGTTGTACGATTACCCAAAATTCAGTAGTTTACTCAATCAGCCTTTATCACCGGATATTCAGCAGGTAGCTTATGCGCTGGCGCGTAAATTTAATTTGACTGATAAAGCCTTATCCAACCAGTGCTTTAAATAATTTATCCATCCGTTGCTGTGACTGTTCAACAGATTCTCGTTTAAACTTCTAATAAATCTCTGTTAGATTACCCGTGTTTGATAAGGGGGTGAAAAAGTGAGTTCTTTGGTGGCTATTTCATCAAGTATTGATGGTGCGTAGAGGAAGGATAGACAGGCCAGACTTCAATAATGAGCGGTTTGATTTGTCTCGGTTTTATGAGCCGCCACTTAGGGTTGAGTGCGCGCAAGGAGCGTTAAATGCTGACACGACCTTGGTATGTTTTGATTGTTTTTATTTTGTTTCTTGTGGTGTTTGTGTTGAATCGAACCGACACCGAGGGGGCAAGTGTTGTGCCGGTACAAGTTTGGCAAGATGTGGGCGCGCAAGCGACATTTGAGCAGGTGTTGGCCGCCGATAAGCTATCGGCGGATGCGTCTTGGTTTCAGGGGGCGCTGCGTGAAGGCTTTAGTGGCGGCTATAGCCGTGATGCTTTTTGGTTTAAATTTAGCTTGCAAGGACAAGATTATCCAGAGGGGCTGTTGTTGCAAGCGCAACCGACTTATTTGGATTATGTTACCCTCTATTGGCCGGACGATCAGGGCGTTTATCATGTTTATGAACTGGGTGATCAGCACGCCTTTAACGAACGCTATATCCTCACGCGTGGTTTTGTTTTTCCGTTAGACATTGGCGATACAACACGTATTGGCTACTTACGCCTTAAAACCGATTCGAGCGCGATGCTGTTATTGCAGGCCTGGCAACCACAGGCGTTTTACAGCCAAAATCACCGTGAATATTTTTATTTTGCCTTGGCGATTGGCATAGGGCTGAGTTTGCTGTTTTTTAACAGTCTGCAGATTTTAGGGCGGCGTGAACCTAGCTTTCATGTGTTTATGTTGTTTTTAGTGGTGCAAGTGCTGGCGATTGTGGTGATTAACGGTTTTGGTTCGGAGTTTTTATTTGCCACTATGGCGCGAGTAGATAGCATGATGGTCGGCGTGGTGACGATGCTGCTGCTGATTACCATTAGCTTAGGACATTATTATTTTTTGAATTTAAGCTGGCGCGAAACGCCGATTTTATTTAGCCTGACCTGGGGTGGGATAGGCTTGGGTATTGTGGGGGTTTTCGGCGCACTATTGGATTTTTATGTCACTATTACGCCGCTGGTCGGTATGTATGCGATCGTGTTGTATTTAGCCTGGGTGGTATATGGATTGCGGCGGGTTATTCAGCGTGATGCTTACGCGCATTGGGTTGTTTTTGCCTCGTTATCGGGTATTTTTAGTTCAGTGGCAATGATTTTTGTGTTGTTGGGCTGGTTGTCGGTCGAGCATATTGGCTTATATGCCTACCAGCTGGGTTCGGTGTGTGCGGTGATTGGGTTTCAGATGATTGTTTCTGGGAAAATTCGTGAAGCGCTAGGCCGAAATCGACAATTAATGGTCGAGAAACTCACCGCGAAGAAACTCATTCAACAAGAGCAGAAAAAACAACGCGAGCAATCGCAATTTATCGCCATGCTCACCCATGAAATCAAAACACCGCTTTCGGTGATTCAAATCGTGTTGTCGAATTTGCAACATCGGCTGCAGCCGCACGCTTTAAACGCGATTGCTGATATCAGCAATGTGTTGGAACGCTGTGTCATTAGCGAACAGTTTGAAGCGAAGGCGATGCGGTTACAGCTTGAGCGTATTGAACTGTGTAGTTGGTTGCAGATGCTGATTCAGCATCTCGATACAGCTAAAGAGCGTGTGCGTTATTCTGACTGCGTTGAACCGATTTGGCTTGAATCGGATGCGACATTCTTAAAAATTATCTTCAATAATTTAATTGAAAACGCGTTGAAATATAGTCCGGCGCACAGCGTGGTGACGCTCGAATGGATGCGGGTTTCGGCCGTTGATGGTACAGAGGAGCTGGAGATTCGTGTGCGAAATTTTATTGGCCGCGAAGGCGTACCGGATGGCGATAAGATATTCGACAAATACTATCGCGCACCTGGCGCGCAACGCACCACGGGTTCCGGGCTAGGGTTATATTTGGTGCGTGAATTGGTTGATGCGCTGAATGGGCGTATTAGGTTTGCAGCGAACGAAACTGAGATATTATTCACCTTATATTTACCTTTGCAGGCGGAAAAACATGAATCTACTTCTCGTTGAAGATCACATCCTGTTGCGCGAAACCTTACAGGATCAACTTGCCGAAGCCGGTTTTAATGTATCGGCGTATGAGTCGGCGGAGGATGTAGTAGAGCAAAGTCTCACGCGCTGGGATTTAGCCGTATTAGATGTGAATTTACCCGGTGAAAAAGGCACAGTTTTAGCGCAACGCTTACGCCAAAGTCAGCCGAAAATCGGCATAGTCGTACTCACGGTCATTAACGAACTAAGCGAAAAAGTGAATGCGTATGAGTTGGGGGCGGATATTTATCTCACCAAGCCGGTGGATCAAGCCGAACTCACCTGTGTGCTGCGCGCGCTGAGCAAACGTATTGCGTTACAACCCACCGCGCCCAACCCTGATGCGTTGCAACTGTATTGGGAAGGCCGTTTATTATCACAAGCGGCTGGTTCCAGCGTGCGCTTAACGGCGCACGAAACCCAGTTGATTCAGGCTTTTTTACTCGCTAACGATAAGCAACTCGAAACCTGGCAGATGATGAGTGTGCTTGAAAAAGATGATCGCGATAAATCTGCGATAGAAGTGCTGGTGTCGCGCTTGCGTAAAAAACTCACTAGTCTAAGCGGCCACGAACAACCGCTGATAGCCCTGCGCAATAAAGGCTACCAACTGATGCTGGATATTGAAGTGCTTTAGCTTGCGTTATGCTGGCTTTAGCAGGCCTGCTAAAAATGAAATTTTTATTAAATTATTTTAATAAATCAATAAGTTCGTTTAATGGTTATTGGTTGCTGTTTAATTTTTATTAAATTAAATCAATCTGTTACACGCTGTTTTGCAAGGCGCTTTATTAAGGAGCTACGCTGAAACGTCCTTGGTCATGTCGATTTACCTAAGCTTGCAGTTTCCTGAAAGGTTGAAAAAAAGGTATATGTTAGGATTTCGGTAAATATTGATTACTGAAAGAGGTCTAGCATGTCAAAACATGGCGCAATGAATCGTATCTATCGCGTAGTATGGAACGCCGCTTTAGGGGTATGGCAAGCGGTAAGTGAAATCGGCAAGGGGCGCAAAAAAACTAAAACCCGTCGGCTGGTGATCGCAACGCCTGAATTAGCAGGCCTGCTAAAGCGGTTACATCCGGCGCGTATCGGCTTAACGCTTGGTTCACTTCTGCTGATCAGTCAAAGCGTATATGCCGCATCTTTGCCGCAAAATGGTGTGGTGACATCCGGTGCCGGTAGCATCAGCCAGCCTAATGCCAATACGCTTAATATTACCCAAACCACCGACAGAATGGCGATTGACTGGCAGAGTTTCAGCGTCGGCCAAGGAAACACGGTTAATTTTATTCAGCCCTCTGTTAGCGCCATTGCGCTTAACCGTGTTATCGGTAATGACGTCTCCAATATCCAAGGCGCCATTAACGCTAACGGCCAAGTTTTCTTAATCAACCCCAACGGTGTGCTATTTAGTACCACGGCGCAAGTCAATGTTGGTGGCTTAGTGGCTTCTACGCGCAATATCACTAACGAACAATTTAATGCCGGCGATTACCGCTTTGAAGGCGATAGTAGCAGTGCCATTATCAACCAAGGCAATATTAAAGTCGCTGATGGCGGCTATGTGGTGATGATTGCGGCCAAAATCGACAATACAGGAAATATCACCGCTAATAAAGGTACGGTAGCGATGGGCGCGGGCAATTTGGTCACGCTGGATATGGGCGGGCCGGTGAAACTTAAAGTCGAACAAGGCAATATCGACGCGCTGATTCAAAACGGCGGCGCAATTCAGGCCGAAGGCGGCCATATTCTTCTTACGGCCAAAGCCGCAGGCGACCTTGCTGCCAGCGTCATTAATAACAGCGGCAAAATTGAAGCCAACAGCATTAGCGAAGTCGGCGGTCAAATTGTTTTATTGGGCGACGACATCACCAACAGCGGCACACTGGCAGCCAATGGCGCAACAGGTGGCGGCGAGGTGTTAATCGGCGGCGATTGGCAAGGTGCAAACGCCGACCTCTATCCGCAGGCAACAAACGTTACTCTGACTGAAACCAGCGCAGTGAGCGCCGATGCTACAGAAAAAGGCGATGGAGGTAAAGTCGTTGCTTGGTCTGATATTACTAATGCCGAATCTGTCACGTCGGTTAAAGGCAGCATCACCGCCAAAGGTGGGGATAACGGTGGTGATGGCGGAAAAATTGAAACCTCTGGTGCGTTGCTGATTACGGAGGGTGTTAATGGTTCGGCAGCCGCCCCCAAAGGCAAAGCGGGTGAGTGGTTGTTTGATCCGACCAATGTCACCATTGGTGCCTCAGGCACAGCAGCGTCGTCACAAAACAATGGTACCAGCATCTCAGCTACCTCAATCACTGGATTGCTCAACGGCGGCACCAGTGTCACCGTGACCACCTCCAGCAGCAGTGGCAATGATTTGGGCGACTTGACCGTTAACTCCGAAATTTTAGCCGATGGCAGTAGCGAGGTCACGCTGACTTTACGTGCGGCCAACTCCATTGTTATTAATCAACCTGTTGGGCAGTCAGCTTCGAGTGCCGGTAAATTGAACCTGATCATTGATGCCGACAACAATACGGCAGCATCCACCGCGGGCACGGATCCGCAACGTGATGGTGGCGGACTCATAATTTTGGAAGCCAGTTTGCAAACAAATGGCGGTAATATTACCTTTGGTGGTACGCCAGCAGGTGCAAACGGAGTTTATACTGGCGGTGATTTGTATGTGGGTGGGGGGGCAAACGCAGTCAGAATTCATACCAAAGGCGGTTACGTTGATGTGAAAGGCAATCTGCTTATCGCAAATAGTAGCGGCGAGGGCTTTAACGTTAATACAGATGGTGGTGCCATCTATCTACGCAAGGCGGTGGATTCAGGTAACCAATATAGCTTGGTTTCGGGTACTGGCCTTACATGGCAGCAGGCTTTTGATCATGCGAAAGCCCAGGGCGGCTGGTTGGCTACGATTGGCTCGTCGTTGGAGAATGCGCTGGCTATTCGGGCAGCAGGTTACACCGAAGCTTGGTTGGGTGGTCAGCGTATTATCGGTACCAACGAGTGGCGTTGGACGGCCGACCCTAACTACGATGCGAACACTAATCCGATGGTGTTTTTCTATCAGGGTTCTACTACGCCAACTACTCTGGGTGCAGCAGCTTCTGGAGCCGGCGGTACTACAGCCACGGGTTACTTCGCAAATTGGGACAAATGGACTAATGGTTCTACAACGTCTGGTGAGCCTAACAACTGGAACGGATCGGCACCAGGGGTTTTCAGTCAAGATAATGAATCTGCATTGCAGTTCACAGGCAGTCGTGGCGTGTGGAACGATCTGGCACGTACTGGCAAAAATTTGAACCGTTATGTCTTGGAAAAGAATTTGGTGCCATCGCGCTTGCAACTAAATGCGGGTAGCGGTGTGGTGACTATTGGTGGTGGGGTTGGCCTTAGTAAGGAACTTTCACAGCTTAATGTTACCTCGTCCAATACAACGGTTAACGGTGGTGGCATCATGACGTCGGGTGCGCAAACCTATAGCAGTGGGGTTAGCGTAACTCATTCTGGACCCATTGAAGTCTCAGGTACAACTTTAACTTTTAACGGTGATTTTAACGTTACCGCCAGCGGGGCAAGTGGTTCGACGAGCGATGTGTTCTTGAACGCGGCGTTTACGAATACGGCTACTTCAGCCGCTAGTTTCAATGCTCAAGGTCCGCGTCATATTCGTTTGGGTAGCAGCTTTAGTTTGGCCTCAAACAGCGCACTCAACACCACTCTTTGGGCAGATACCGAAACAAGCGCCGATGGTATCATTTACTTCGAAGGCAGTGGCATTAATACGAATGGTGGGACGCTTGCCTTCGGCAAATCAGGACAAACGGCAACAGTGGGTGCTAGCACCGTCTTGGTTGGCGGGGATGTGTTTTTTCAGCGAAACACTCAACAAACCTTAACCACAAATGGTGGTGAACTGAATGTATATGGTGAAACCATTGTTTCCAATACCAGTGGGTTAGTAGTTAACAGTCTAAATGGCAATGCGACTTTTCATGGTTTATTAAATTCTGGAAACCAGTACACCTTTGTTGATAAAACAGCAAGTGCAGGTTCAGGCAATTGGGATCAAGCTCGTACCGAGGCAAAAAATAATACTAGCGGTGCTAGTGCAGTCAATGATAGTTATTTAGTGAACATTACCTCGCGTTTAGAAAATTCCATTGCGGGGCTAACCTCCGGATACCGTGGTGCATGGATTGGTGCCTATAGACCAAATAGCAATAGCTACGATTGGGTTTGGGCAGATGGTCCTGAAGGTGGGCAAAAATTCTTTACACAAGTAAACAACGGTGGTGGCTCGGTAGAACCAGGTTTCTATTCAAACTTTAACACTGCTACGCCTGAACCAAATGGAGGACTGAATATAAGTAGGGACAATACTGAAACAGCAGGGCAGTTCTTTGGTAGTCAAGGTCTGTGGAATGACCTGCGTTATAACGTCGGTTACAGCGCAAATCAACAAAATCAATATAATGTATTAGGCTTTGTGCGTGAAACCAATTTAGGCGCTTCACCAGTCACTGTAAATGCGGGTAGCGGCTTGGTCACATTAAATGGTGGCTTAGGCACGGCTAAAGCAATAGGCTCATTAAATGTGACTGCTAATGCAACACAGGTGAATGGTAATGGTATTGTTACCACAGGTGCGCAAACTTACAGTGGGTCTTTAACGCTTAATAACACAACTTCAACCGACAGTGTTGTCCTTAAAGGAAGTGGTATAACCGCTGGCGGTAATGTGGCGATTTACGGTGGCAGCATCAATGCAGAAACGAGCATCTCCACGGCAACTGCTAATGCTGATATTCTAATACAAGGTCGTACTTCTGTTACTTCTGCTAATGGTTTGGCTACGCTGAATTCAGGCAGCGGCAATGTCAGTTTGTTAACGGATAATCTAGTTAACAAATCAGCTCAAAAAATTACCGTTAACTCAACAGGTGCATTTACTTTTGCGCCTGTGAGTAGTGCTTGGTCTAATTATGGCGGCACATTAAACTTTGCAGGTAGTTTGTCGGGTGCTAATTTTGTTGGTGGTGCCAGTAGTGATGTAGAAGGCTTAATCATTAACAATGTTAGTGGTCTTGGTGCTTTGACGCTAGGTAAAGACGCCATAACCAATGGCATATCAATTGATTCTGCAGTGTCGATTAATGGTTCAGTCAATTTTTATGCAAAAGATATTTCTTTAAACAAAGCCGTAACCACCAGTAGTACCCTAAGCTTGAAAAGCAGCGGCACAATTACACAAAGTAATGATCAAGCCGATGCAATAACCGCGAATAGTCTGTTGTTATCAGGCGGCAATGTCACGCTCAATAATGTTTACAACAACGTCAATACGCTGGCGGCAAATGGCGTGAGTGGCTTGGCTTATACCAACTTAGATGCGCTTACTATCGGAACGGTTGGCAGTACTAATGGCGTTTCTGCTTCGGGTGTGGTTGACATTGCTACCATGAGCGGAAATTTAACCCTAGCAAACAATGTGGCGACCATCGATACTTCGGCAACGGCTCTCACGTTAAACGCAGGAAAAGATGCGAGCGCGGGCAGCGTGACGGGCGGTAATTTAATCGTGACGAACAACAGTACCGTGACAGTCGGCGACGGTGGTACGGCGAAGTTATTTACCGGTAGCATTTTAGGCAGCACCGGTTTAGCGGATATGACTGGGCTCGGCGTGGGCAGTGGTCGATTCCGTTATTACAGTGATGAAACAACCACCAACTTCACCAATAGTGGCGCAACCGCTTTAACGAGCGGGCTAAATGCGATTTTCCGTGAGCGTCCGGTTGTAACAATTGCTGTAGCTGATCAATCTATAACCTATGGTGATGCGTTAAGTTCAACAGGAACTGTCAACACAACTGTTAAAAGTGCAGATGGCAATTCGGATTTGGCGTTAATGGGTACTACAGTGTTGGGTGATAGCACCGACTATGTGCCCGTAACGCCGGCTAATTCAACAAGTGGCAATATTAAGGCAGGCACTCATACCATTACCGAAGTCAGGTTGGCATCCTTGGGTTACAACGCAACCGTTACAAATGGAACGTTGACCGTTGGCACCAAAACGCTGACGGTGGATGGCCTGGCAATTGCGGATAAAACTTATGACGGAACGGTCAATGCAACCACCAGCACCGCCGGGACTTTAACAGGATTGGTAACGAATGATCAGGTGACTTTAAGCACTGCCGCAACATTTAGCAGTAAGGACGTCGAAGCCACTAAAAAGGTCAACTTAGATTACACGCTAGATGGTGTTGATAAAGACAATTACACTCTGAGTGATCAAACAGATGTTGCGACTGATGCCAAAATTAACGCTAAAACCGTGACGCTGTCGGCTTCTAAAACCTATGATGGCACCACCGATCTAAGCGAGTGGGTACAGCTTGGTGGATTTGTCGGTTCGGAAACCTTGACCTTCAGTGGCGCAACGGCCAGCGATAAACACGTGGCGACAGCGGGCAAGTATGTCAACGCGATTACATTGCTAGATGGCACTAATGGCGGCTTGGCGAGCAACTACCAATTGCCAGATTTAACGGCCTATGCCTCGGGCGTGAATAGCGTTACCATTAATGCGGCTGAGTTAACGCCGACGCTCACCAATACAGGCGTAACCAAAGTCTATGACGGCACCACTAAGGCGCCCGTTTCGGCTACGCCAACCTGGTCTTTTGCAGGCCTGGTGAATGGCGATACGAGCGCTAGTTTGAATTTTAGCGATGTAGCCTATAACTCAAAAGACGTGGATGCGGCGAATCAACTCACCGTGTCTGGTTTAACGATTGACAGCATAAGTGGCAGTAATGGCTCTTTAGCCAGTGACTATGTGTTGGATGCCACCAGCAAAACGG
>JAVETW010000032.1:0-27854 GCA_034005865.1 Thiomicrospira sp.
GGGGTGTGCCGAGTGATGATGTGGTGGTTGAGCGTGGCATGGCTTCGCTACAACTATCGGCAACGCAAGCGATGAGTGCGCCACTCCCAGGCGAAGAGGGAGTTTTGTCGCAAGGGGGGCGTGTATCCCCTGCTACAGCAGGCGCTAATGTATTATCCGGTTTGAGCAGGCCTGCTAATTCTATGGGGTTGGCCACAGCAAACCCTAAACTTGGTACACAGGTTGCTAGTGAGCTAGTTGCTTCATCCGCCGGTGAAACGGTGCAGATACTATCCGGCGCAGAGCTAGGGGCAAAAAGCGCTCTCGCGATAATGGCGCAAGGCAATAGTTCGCCTATTTCGGCTTTGCAACAACGTATGTTGTTGGCTGAGCAGCAGCAGGCGGCCTTAAATGCCTCGGAACAAACAGAGAATAATGAAACGGCGTCGGAAATGATTGAGGGAGAGTCCCCTTTGAGTTCGTCGTTAGGAGAGCGTAAGGCTTCGCCGATGTTGGCTTCGATTGCCTATCCGATTCGACACCCGCAGTGGGGAACGGCGGTGGCCAAGCGTGTTGTATTTATGGCGAATCAGCAAATGCAGCAGGCGCAAATAACGTTGAATCCGGAAAAATTAGGTCCGATTCAGATTCGTTTACACGTTGAGCGTGACCAGTCGATTGCAGTAAGTATGAGTGCTCAGCACGGCGCGACGCGTGAAGCACTTGAACAGGCGATACCTCGCTTAAGGGAAATGTTAGAGGAGGCAGGAATTGCCTTTAGTTCTTTGGATGTGGGTGATGAGGGCGGCTTTGAAGATCAGGCTTTTTCACGGCAATCTGGTGCTCGAAACGGTACATCTGCGGCGCAGGAGCCAGTTGCTGAACAGGATACAGTAATAACACAGTCAAATAATATGATCGATTTTTATGCTTAGGAGTAGGGAAATGAAAGCGGTTAGCAAGGCAGTGGCGATAGGTTTGTTGGGGTTGCCGGTATATGCCATGGCAGCATCAGAGGTTACGATGGGGTCGCTGATTGGGTATGTGGTGGTTGCTGCTGGGATTACAGCCGTCGTGGCGAGTGCGGTGGTGTATTTGTTTTGGTGTAATAAAGCCGGGGTCTGTGATCAGACGGAGTTGGTCAGTGAGTTACGTCAAGTATCGGCGGATAATCGTTTTGATCATGCGATTGCGACATCCAATACCGATCCTAAGTTGCTGCGCGCATTGAATCAGCTATTAGAAAAAGCGCAGGAAAAAATCGATGCACAAGAGAAGGATTTGTTGGGTTATCAATCGCAATTACAGACCTTGAAATCAGATAATGAAACGCTTAATTTATCGTTGTTACAAGCAAATGAGCAGTTGGATGAGGTCAAGTCGGTTGAGCAAAATTTTGATTTTTCTGAAATCGAATCGCTTTCTGATCAATTAGGCACTGTGGTTAAAAAAGTCGATGCCGGTTCGCAGGCGAGTATGCAGTCGGTCGAGCGCGTGATTTCTGAGGTAGGCGGGTTAACCGATGAGGTGACGCGTGCCACGGAAGTGATAAAACAGTTGGAAGCGGACAGTAATAATATCGGAACGGTTTTGGTGTTAATTCGTGATATTGCCGAACAAACCAATTTGTTGGCGTTGAATGCGGCCATCGAAGCAGCGCGTGCTGGTGAGCATGGACGCGGTTTTGCGGTGGTTGCGGACGAAGTTCGTATCCTGGCCGGTAAAACGCAACAGGCGACAACAGAAATTCAAACCATTATCGAAGAGTTGCAACAGCGCGCGCGTAATGCCGTTCAGGTTATGGAGCATGGACAAGAACGGGTTGAAAATACTCAACTGCAAGCGGGTAAAGTTAGTGACTTTTTACGCGAAATAGTGAATAATTTAACCCATTTGAAATCGGCTCAAGAAGCGCTCACCAATGTTATTCGACAATAATGTACACAGCGTAATAATCCAATAAGATAAATTTGCCAGGCATTTGCCTGGCTTATTTTTTGAGCCGATTAGGTCTAAATGTTCAAAAGGACAAATAAACGTGAAGCCAATAGTCGGGACAATCATCGTATTAGGTTGCTTTTTGGGCGGTTATTTACCCCATGGCAGTGCCGGTATTCTCTTTCAGCCCCTCGAAATGGTCATTATTTTTGGCTGTGCTATCGGTGCGTTTGTTATTGGCAATCCGGGCTGGGTGATTAAGGCTGGTTTTGCCGGGGCATTGGGGATTGCCAAGCCGTCGTTGTATAGCAAGCAAACCTATATGGATTTGTTGGGCTTGATGTTTCGCTTGTTCAATAAGGCGCGTCGTGAAGGCCTTATGGCGATTGAAGCCGATGTTGAGGATCCGCATTCCAGCGCTATATTCAGTAACTACCCTACCTTATTAAAAGACCATCATATTATCGATTTTATTTCCGATTATTTGCGTTTAATGATTAGTGGTGCGAGCAACCCTTATCAGTTAGAAGATTTAATGATTTTGGAGTTAGATGTTCATCACCATGAAGCGCTGGCGCCTGCAGAAGCGGTCGGTAAAGTCGCGGAAGCCTTGCCCGGTTTTGGTATTGTTGCCGCCGTTTTGGGGATTATTGTGACGATGAGTTATTTAGATGCCGGGCCGATGGAAATTGCTCATCATATGTCGGTCGCGCTCGTCGGCACGTTCCTAGGGATTTTAGCCGCTTACGGCTTTGTCGGCCCGATTGCATCGGATATGGGTAATCGTGCGCATGAATCCAGTGCTTTTTTTATGACTATAAAAACCTGTCTTATGGCTAATCTTAATGGCTATGCGCCGCAAATTGCTATAGAGTTCGGTCGCAAGTCCATTCCGGGTAATATGCGCCCGAGTTTTTCGGAAGTGGATGAATATTTACAAACTCAAAAATAACCCACAGCGTAGATAACGACAATGAGTGATGAACAGTCGATCATTATAAAGCGGGTCAATAAATGCCCGCATTGTGCGCATGGCGGGGCGTGGAAAGTTGCGTTTGCTGATTTTATGACAGCCGCGATGGCGTTTTTTTTGATGTTGTGGATTTTAGGCGGTAGTAGTGATTCGGAAATGAAGGCAATGGCTGAGTATTTTCGTGATCCAACCGTGATTGAAGCTTCACCTGAGGTGTTGATTCAGTCGGAAAACTCCGGTAAAGCGAATGATGCCGTGATTGATATGGGTGGTTTTCAGGATGCGCCCAAAGCCGATACTGACTTGCAAAAACTGGAGGAGCAAGCAAAAGAACGTGAGCAAATGGAGGCGCTGAAACAAGAGCTTGAGGCGCGAATAGAAGCTTCGCCTGTGTTGCAGGAGTTTAAAGAGCAGTTGAAGTTAGATATTACGCCCAATGGGTTACAGGTGCAGATTTTGGACGACCGACGTCGGCCTATGTTTAGTACGGGTGTCGATGCGCCAAGAGATTATGCCATTAATATTATTCGTGAAGTTGGGCGCGTGCTGTCAAAAAGTGATAAGCCGATAAGTATTGCGGGTCATACCGATTCATCGGGCTATAGTCCGACAGCGGAGTATACTAACTGGGAGCTTTCGGCAGATCGTGCTAACGCGGCACGACGTATTATTTTACAGTCTGGCGTCGGCTCTGAAAAAATTGCGCAGGTTGTTGGTCTGGCGGATACGGCGCCATTTGATAAAGAAAATCCTTATAATCCACGCAATCGACGCATCAGTATTATTTTGCTGACACAAGACGCGCTAGAGCGTATCAAAGCGCTGAGTGACGCGCCCGTGCAGGAGGATTTAGCGGCACAATTAGGCAATTCGTTGCCACGTTAGTGCTACAATTTTGTTTTTTAAACAGTAAATCGCGTTAAGTAATGGCAAGGGGTTAGCATGGCAAAAGACGTTGCTCAAGAAACAGAAGGTCAAGAAGCAAAAAAAGGCGGGAAAGGCTTACTAATTGTTTTGATTTTGGTGATTGTATTGTTGATTGCCGGTATGGGTGTGATGGCATGGATGCTGATGAGTGGCGGTGGCGACGATAAGGCTGAAGGCGAACAGCCGGTTGCCGAGGAAGCGGCGGGCCTTCAACCTCCGCAAGTTCAGTATTCACCTCAATTTAAACAGTATCCACCACCCGGGCCGGACGCGCAGCCTCAGTATTTTGAAATGAAGTTTGTGGTGAACTTTAAAGGTGAGGGTAAGGCACGTTTTTTGGCGGTGGATTTGAAGTTTATGTCCCGTTTTACCGGAGTAGTTGAGGATATGGAGCATATTCGTCCAATTTTATTGAATGATATTACGCTTTTGTTACGTCAGCAAACCTATACCGAGTTGGCTCAGGACAACGGCCCGGAGTTGTTACGCGAAAAGATTTTGCAAACAGCGCGTGCGGCGGCAGAAACCAATCGTATTTATCCTGATTTGATAGAAAATGTGTTTTTAACACGTTTTGTCATGCAATAGGCTTGTGCCATGGATGATATCCTCAGTCAAGATGAGGTCGATGCCCTTCTGCGGGGTATGGGGGATGGCGATGTTGAAACCGAAAATGATGATTTAGGTGATAAGCAGTCCGCCAAATCCTACGACTTTACAAATCAAGAGCGAATCATCCGCGGGCGTTTGCCCGCGCTTGACATTATTAACGAGCGCTTTGCTCGTGGCTTTCAGCGCCATTTTAACGAAATGATTTTAGCCAGTGTTGAGGTAACGGCCGGCGAGGTCAAAATCATTAAAATGATCGACTATCTGCGAAATCTGTTTGTTCCTACTAGCTTAAATATTTACCGCATTAATCCGCTTAATGGGGTGTCGTTGTTTACCCTAGATTCGAAATTAATTTTTACGGCGGTGGATATTTATTTTGGTGGCACAGGGTTGTTGCCATTTAAAATCGAAGGGCGCGAATATACTCCGGTTGAAATGAGCATGATTCGTAGTATTTTGGATATTACAACCGATAATCTGCGTAAAGCTTGGGCGCCGGTGATGGATATCGAAATCGAATATATGCATTCGGAAATGAATCCGAAATTTGCCGGTATTGTCGATGCCACCGATATGATTGTGGTAAGTCCGATTCATGTGCGCTTTGAGGGGGTGGAAGGTCGCGTTGATATTGTTATGCCTTATGCGATGCTTGAGCCGGTGCGCGATAAGCTTGAGGAGGGTATGCAAAACCTCCAAGGTGAGTCTGACAACCGTTGGTCGAAAACGTTGCGTGAAGAATCTAAAAATATCGAGATTACGTTGAGCGTGGCCTTGGCGGAGGTTGTGATGAGTATGAGTGATCTGATGAAAATGGAAAAAGGCGATATTATTCCGATTGATATGCCTAAACAAGTCACAGTGAAAGCGGAAGATATTGCGATTGTACGCGGTAAGCTAGGCATTAGTAATGATAAAAAATCCGTTAAAATTGAACAAATACTGCATCATCCTGCCTATCAGGAACGCATGATTGATAATGTAAAGGATTGGTACAATGAGTGAGCAAGATGAATTGGATGCGTGGGGTGAAGCGCTAAACGAGCAAGCGGCGGCTGAGGGGAAGGATGGCGACGATGATGATCCTTGGGGGGCGGCATTAAATGAGCAGGCGCAGGCGGAAGCCGCTGAAGGCGCCAAAGCAACGCAGTCGGGTTCGATGAGCGCGGCGACGTTTGAGGCGTTATCGCAAGAGCGCGGCGATGGAAGAAATAAAGTGGACCTGGATGTGTTGTTGGATATTCCGGTTACGTTGCAGTTAGAAATCGGCCGAGCAAAGGTATCGATTCGTAATTTGTTGTCCTACACGCAAGGTTCGGTGATTGAAATGGATAGAATGGCTGGTGAACCTTTGGATTTATTAGTAAATGGAACCTTGATTGCTCATGGCGAAGTAGTGGTGGTCAATGATAAATTTGGTGTGCGCCTAACAGATGTTATTAGTCCGCAAGAACGTATTAAAAAGCTTAAGTAATGCCGATGCCTTGGTTTGTTTCTATATTATTCACTGTGTATAGCGGCTTTGTTTGGGCCGAAGATAAGCTTGAGGTGGGGTCGGCAGTTAGCAGGCCTGCTGATTATGCTGGGCAAATTGCGGTGTCGTTACTGCTGGTTTTGATTATTATTTTTTTAGCGGCTTGGTTATTGCGCCGTTTTGGTCACTTTCCTGCGGCGGCTGAGGGGAATTTACGCGTATTAGGCAGCTTGTCGGTCGGTCAGCGTGAACGGATTTTATTGTTGCAGGTTGGGCAAGAGCAGTTATTGGTTGGGGTGACGACCAGTCGCATTACCACTCTACATACTTTAAGTGAACCAGTTAGTTTATCGGAAACGCAACCTCGTCTGGTAAAAGGTTCTTTTGCCAAGCGGTTACAAGAAGCGATAGCACAAAGACGTGAACGTGAAAGCGATTAGATGGTGTGTATTGCTCGGTTTAGGACTGTGGCCGGTATTGAGCTGGGCGATGCCGGGTATACCGGCATTTACGGTTCAGACCGATGCTGATGGTAATCAAGACTATACCCTAACGATTCAGATTTTGTTGTTAATGACCGGTTTGACGCTGTTACCGGCCGCGTTGATTGCAACGACTTCTTTTTTACGCATTATTATTGTTTTGGCATTATTGCGCCAAGCCTTAGGAACGATGCAAACGCCTTCTAGTCAAGTGTTAATAGGGTTGGCCTTGTTTTTAACGTTGTTTATTATGGCGCCGGTTTTGGATCGGATTTATCAAACGGCTGTTGAGCCTTATTTAGAAGAGCAAATTGATTTTAAAGTCGCGGTAGATCGTGCGATTATTCCGATGCACCAGTTTATGGTTCAGCAAACACGGGAAGATGATTTGGCGATGTTTGCCGAGATGGCTGAGGTTACGTTGGATGTACCGGAAAATGTGCCACTGCGTGTATTAGTTCCGGCGTTTATGACCAGTGAGTTGAAAACCGCCTTTCAAATCGGTTTTATGATTTTTATTCCGTTTTTGATTATTGATTTGGTGATATCTAGCTTGTTGATGTCGATGGGGATGATGATGTTATCGCCAATGATTATTTCATTGCCTTTTAAAATTATGCTATTTGTGTTAATCGATGGCTGGACCTTGGTATTGGGAACGTTAGCGAACAGTTTTGTGGTCGCGGGAGGAATATAAATGCAGCCAGAAGCCGTATTGACTCTAGGTCAGCAAATGTTGGAAGTAACGGCATTGTTGTCGGCACCGTTATTAATTCCGGCACTGATTGTGGGTTTGTTAATTGGGATGTTTCAAGCAGCCACGCAAATTAACGAGATGACCTTAAGTTTTATTCCTAAGTTAGTGGTGGTGGGCATTGCGCTGGTGTTACTCGGTTCGTGGATGTTGACTACGCTTGTGTCTTTTACGCGCGAGCTGTATATGTCGATTCCAAATCTTATCGGTTAGTTAAATGACCTTTACCTATCAAGAGTATTTGCAGTTGATAGGGTTGTATTTTTGGCCATTTGTACGTATCGGCGCGATGCTGTCTGTGATTCCGTTATTTGGTTTGCGTTCAGTTCCGGTGCGTTCACGTCTCATTTTAGCGATTATGATTACCCTTGTTGTGGCTCCTATGTTGCCTCTTCCAGAGCCAGTTGATCCGTTTACATGGAAGGGATTAATTTATATGTTGCAGCAAGTGGTTATTGGTTTGGCGATGGGCATTATTTTTATGGTCGTGTTCCAAGCCTTCGTGATGGCCGGTAACTTGATTGCAATGGCAATGGGGTTGGCGTTTGCATCGATGGTTGATCCGGGTACAGGGGTACAATCGCCGATTGTTTCACAATACTTTACCATTTTTGTTACTTTGCTTTTTCTCGCTCTGAATGGGCATCTAATGGTGATTTATGCGGTTGCTGAAAGCTTTACGCAGTTACCAATAGGCATAAACTTTCTTACTCTCGATACGCTTAAATTGGTGTATAACTTTGGCGGTTATATGTTTTCTGCTGGTGTTTTAATCGCTTTACCAGCTTTAACAGCACTGCTACTCATTAATATTTCCTTTGGCGTGATCACGCGCGCGGCACCTGCGCTAAATATTTTCGCGGTTGGTTTTCCGATTACCCTATTGGCGGGATTGTTGATGTTGTATTTCACAACACCTATGTTGCTGCCTCATTTGCAAGAGTTATTGACCCGTGCGTTTGAGACGATTGCACAGTTCGAATTAACCTCGAATTAGAGTTTAACGCATGGCAGAAAGCGAAGACGGTCAAGAAAAATCAGAAGAACCCACGGAGAAAAAAATCCGTGAGGCCCGTGAAAAAGGGCAAATTGCGCGTTCACGCGAATTGACAACATTCCTCATGATGATTTCGGCGGCCCTGTATTTGTATCTCTGGGGCGAACCTTTTATGACAAGCTTTAGTGAGATTTTTACGCAAGGCCTTGTGCTTGATCGAGATCATGCGTTTGATTTAAACAAAGCGTTGGATCGTATTTTAGGTATGACCGTGGCATCGATTATGATGTTAATGCCGTTTTTTTTGCTCATGTTATTGGTTGCGATAGTGGGGTCATCGCTGTTGGGCGGGTTTAATTTTAGTACCAAAGCGATGGCACCAAATTTTAGTAAATTAAATCCGCTAACGGGCATACAGCGTATGTTTTCTACAAATGCCTTGATGGAATTATTAAAGGCGTTGGTTAAGTTTACGTTGGTCTTGGCGGTGGCGGTGGCTTTTTTATTGTATGCGTATGAGCAGGTTTTGGCCTTAGGGTCGGAGTCGTTGCAAGTCGCGCTCGCACACTCGGCTAAAATTATCATTGAAGCGTTTATTTTTGTCAGTTTAGCGTTAATTGTGATTGCAGCGGTCGATGTGCCGTTTCAGATTTGGCAAAATACCACACAGCTTAAAATGACCAAGCAAGAGGTGAAAGAGGAGTTTAAGCAACAAGAAGGGAATCCTGAGGTTAAAGGGCGTATTCGCCAAATTCAGCGTGAAATGGCGCAACGACGGATGATGCAAAAGGTGCCGGAAGCGGACGTTGTTATAACCAACCCGACTCATTTCGCCGTCGCGCTTAAGTATGATCCTGATACGATGAATGCGCCAATCGTATTAGCTGCGGCAACGGATTTTATGGCGGCACAAATCCGCACGATTGCACAACAGCATCAGATTACGCTAATTGAAGCGCCTCCGCTCGCGCGTGCTTTGTACTATAATGCCGAAATTGATCAACCTATTCCAAAGCCTTTATTTAAGGCGGTGGCAACGGTGCTGGCTTATGTGTTCGGCCTACGTGACAAAACCACTACAAAACCGTTGGATATCGATAAGCTTGAGATTCCGGCGGACTATAAAATCGAACCTTAATCAAAACGGACGTTAATGGATATCCAGCAGTTTTTACAAAAGGCAAAGCACTGGTTGACGCGAGGCTTAGGCGCGCCGTTAGTGATTTTAGCCTTGTTGGGCATGGTAACGATTCCGTTACCGGCGATCCTGCTGGATGTCTTTTTTACTTTCAATATTGTGATTTCTATTGTGGTCTTAATGGTCACGATTTATGCCAAGCGCCCCTTAGATTTTGCTGTATTTCCAACGGTGATTTTAATAACTACCTTGTTTCGTTTATCACTTAATATCGCATCAACGCGGGTTATTCTTCTTGAAGGTCATAATGGCGGAGATGCCGCTGGTAAGGTGATTGAAGCTTTCGGGGCGTTTGTTATTGGTGGTAACTTTGCAGTAGGTATTGTGGTGTTTGCTATTTTGGTTGTGATTAATTTTGTTGTTATCACCAAGGGTGCTGGGCGAGTGGCAGAGGTTAGTGCGCGTTTTACCTTGGACTCGATGCCTGGTAAGCAAATGGCAATAGATGCAGATCTTAACGCCGGCCTCATTACGCAAGAACAGGCTCAAGAGCGGCGCAAAGAAATCACTATGGAAGCGGATTTCTACGGTTCTATGGATGGTGCGAGTAAGTTTGTACGCGGCGATGCGATTGCCGGCATTATTATTTTGGTGATTAATATTGTCGGCGGCTTTGCGATTGGGGTTGGCCAGCATGACCTTGCATTTGGTGAAGCCGTGGAGATTTATACCTTGCTTACTATCGGTGATGGATTGGTCGCGCAAATACCGGCGTTGCTGTTATCGACAGCCACCGCGATTATTGTGACCCGTGTTTCCAGCGATAAGGCCGATATGGGGGAGCAATTACAAGCACAAATGTTTGCTACGCCACAGGCGTTAGGGGTTACTGCAGGTATTGTCGGGGCGATGGGGATTATTCCGGGAATGCCGAATGTCGCATTTTTATCGTTTGCGGCTTTAGCTGGTTTAGGGGCATATTTAATTCACCGCAAACAGCAAACACAGCAGCGTGAACAAGATGCACGTATTGAGCCGGAGCTGGCAAAGGAAACCAAGCCCAGTGAATTGGATTGGGATGATGTGCAAAATGTGGATATTCTAGGTTTAGAGGTCGGTTATCGCTTGATTCCGATGGTAGATCAGACCCAAAACGGACAGTTACTAGAGCGAATTCGCGGCGTTCGACGTAAAATTTCGCAGGAGTTGGGCTTTTTGGTTTCACCCGTGCATATTCGTGACAACTTGGACTTAAAGCCGAATCAGTATAGAATCATGCTGATGGGGGTGCCAACCGCCGAGGGGGAAGTGTTTCCTGATCGAGAGTTAGCGATAAATCCGGGTAACGTTTATGGCGAAGTCGCCGGTACAAAAACCAAAGATCCAACCTTTGGCTTAGAGGCGGTGTGGATTGATATACATGACCGAGATCAAGCTCAGGCTTTAGGTTATACCGTGGTTGATGCCAGCACGGTTGTTGCTACTCATGTCAGTCAAATTATTCAAGATTACGCGTCGGAGTTGCTTGGATTTGACGAAGCTCAGCAATTACTGGATAAATTACGCAAAACATCGCCAAAACTGGTGGATGAGTTGATTCCTGATCCGCTGTCACTGAGTGTATTGGTCAAGGTGTTGCAAAATCTATTGGAAGAAAAGGTTTCGCTAAAAGATATGCGCACCATTATTGAGGCCTTATCTGAAAAGGCGGCGCAAACACGCGATGCAAATCAACTAACGATGCACGTTCGAGCTGCGCTCGGCCGATCTATTGTGCAAGATATTGTCGGGATGAAAGGTGAGCTCAAAGTAATAACGCTGGAGCCAACATTAGAACAGCTGTTATTGCAGGCAACGCAAGGCGCACCGGATGGACAGTTAGCGATAGAGCCTGGGTTGGCGGAACGGTTGCATTCAACATTGATGCAAGAAGCGCAAAAAGTTGAAATGAGTGGGCAAGCGCCAGTGTTGCTTGTCGCACCGCAAATTCGCTATCAATTAGCACGATTATTCAAATTTAGTTTGCCTAATTTGCATATTTTGGCTTATTCTGAAATTCCTGAAAATCGCCAAATCAGTGTTGTGTCGAATGTGGGGAATAATTAAGATGGTTGGGAGTGTCAATCCTTGAAAGTAAAACGCTATATCGCGCCAACCATGCGCCAAGCCATGTCGAAGGTTCGTGATGAGCAGGGTGCTGATGCGGTTATTTTATCTACGCGCACTACTTCCGAAGGCGTAGAAGTGGTGGCGGCCTTAGACGAAGTGGCCGTTAGCGCGCCGCCGAGTTATCGGACAAAAGCAACGTCAACTTATCAAACCGAATCCACACGTCAGCATGAGTCAGCGCAAGGCTCGATGTATGAAATGGAAAAAATGTCCCAAGAAATTAAAGCCATGCGGGCGTTGCTTGAGCAGCAACTGTCGGGTTTGGCTTGGGGAACATCGGAATTGGCGCAACCAGCAAAAGTGAGCCTCGTCAAGCGCCTAATGGCCTTGGGGTTAAGCTGGGAATTTAGTCAAGATCTCGTACGCGATATAGAGGGGAATGAAGACCAAGCTTGGTCGGCTATTTTAGAGCAAATTGAGGCACGCATTCCTCGCCATGAGCGCGATATAATCGAACGCGGCGGTATTGTTGCACTTGTGGGGCCAACCGGGGTTGGCAAAACGACGACGATTGCCAAACTCGCTAGTCGGTTTGTTATGAGGCATGGCGCAAACCAGTTGGCTTTAATTACTACCGATTGTTATAAAATTGGTGCACAAGAGCAGTTGAGAACCTTTGCTGATTTGATTGGCGTGCCAGTATATGTCGCCAATACCCAAGCTGAGTTGTATGCCTTACTGGCATCATTAAATATGAAGAAATTAATTTTGATTGATACTGCCGGTATGAGTCAGCGTGACTTACAGTTGTCGCAGCAGTTGACCTGTTGTCATTCCGATGCCGATAGTGTGCGTAATTACTTAGTGCTGTCCGCTGCAACGCAACTCAACGTGATGCGTGATGTAGTGAATTCGTTTGGCCGAGTCAAGCTCAAAGGATGTATTTTGACCAAAATTGACGAAGCGCTACAGTTGGGTAATGTGATTAGTGTCTTGGTTGAAACACGCTTGCCAATGGCTTATGTGTCTGTGGGTCAACGTGTGCCGGAGGATTTACAGAAGTTATCGGCCAGCGAATTGGTCGATCGTGCGATTGTGTTGGGGCGCCAAAATGAAATGATGAATGCTGATTTGTTGTTTAGAATTGGAATGGGTAAGGAGATGTCAAATGCTCAATGATCAAGCAGCCGGCTTGAGGGCAATGCGACGTCCAACGCCATCAGCCCCAGCCGACAAAGAACAGCCTAAAGCGCCAAAAACTAAGCCTGTTAGAATTATTACCGTCGCCAGTGGAAAAGGGGGGGTGGGAAAAACGAACGTTTCGGTTAATTTGTCGATTTGTTTAAGTAAGTTAGGCGGTCGTGTGTTATTGATGGACGCGGATATGAGCTTGGCAAATGTCGATATTATGCTTGGGTTACAGACGAAATATAACCTGTCCCATGTGCTTGATGGCGAAAAAAGCCTCGCGGAGGTGATTGTTGAAGGTCCGGGCGGCATTCGTATTATTCCCGCGGCTTCTGGGGTTAAGCGGATGGCTCAACTTAGTGCGCTCGAAAATACAAGTATTATCGAAGCGTTTGCCTCGTTGGCCGATGAAATTGATGTGCTGATTGTTGATACCGCGGCGGGTATTGCTGATAGCGTGGTTACTTATTGTCGTGCTGCGCAAGAGGTTATTATCGTTGTGTGCGATGAACCAGCTTCGATTACCGATGCGTATGCGTTGATTAAGGTATTAAGTCGTGATTATCAGCTTAAACGTTTTCGTTTAGTGGCGAATATGAGTCGTTCACCAGCGCATAGTCAGCGACTCTATGAAAAGTTTTCGCGTGTGTGTGAGCAGTTTTTGCACGTTCATATTGATTATTTTGGTACGGTACCGTTTGATCAAGCGTTGCGTGATTCGGTGCAAAAGCAGGTGCCGGTGGTATTAAATCATCCAAATAGTCCATCGGCGTTAGCTTTTAAAGACATGGCGAAAAAACTCCAGACTTGGCCCGTGCCTTCAGGTGTCGCTGGGTATTTACAAGGTTTTGTTGAAAACCTGTTTAAACGAAAATCGCACTAGTGGAGTCAGCGAAATGAATGCGGCCAATTTATACACCCAGGTACAAAGCGCTTGCGACAGTCCTGTACAGGATATTGAGCGTTACTTGCCTTTGGTGAAAAAAATTGCTTATCACTTAAAAGGACGTTTGCCCGATAGTGTATTTGTTGAGGATTTAATTCAGTCCGGTGTGATTGGCTTGATGGAGGCGATTCAAAAGTACAACCCAACCCAGGGTGCGAGTTTTGAAACCTATGCCGGTATTCGTATTCGTGGAGCGATGCTGGATGAAATACGTAAGGGCGACTGGACACCGCGATCAGTGCATCGTAAATCGCGTGAAGTGAGTGAAGCGATGTCGAATGTTGAGGCGCGCTTGGGGCGAGAGGCCCATGATCAAGAAGTAGCGGATGAATTGGGTGTTTCGCTTGAAGAATATCACCAAATTTTAGTTGATACCAATAGCGCGCACTTACTGTCGATAGATGAGCCGGAACAAAACGAGTTATCTGAAGACCAAATCATGTCGAATACGGTAACACCTTTGGTGGAGCTAACTCAGTCCGGTTTTCAGCAAGCCCTGGCGAGTCAGATTGATAGCCTGCCTGAAAAAGAAAAATTGGTGATGGCGTTATATTATGACGAAGAGTTAAACCTGAAAGAAATTGGCGAAATATTAGATGTAAGTGAGTCTCGTGTCAGTCAAATTCACTCACAAGCCATAAAACGATTGCGTTCAAGGTTATCAGATTGGATTTAGCGTGTTAGAATATCGCAAATTACTCATCAGGAAGTAGCTATGCAAATTAATCGAGATATGAAAATTTTGGTAGTGGACGATTTTTCGACCATGCGTCGGATTGTAAAAAATCTACTGAAAGAGTTGGGGTTTACGCATTTTGATGAAGCGGATGATGGTGCAACGGCTTGGCCGATGGCACAGACTGGTAAGTATGACTTTATTGTCAGTGATTGGAATATGCCACAAATGACTGGGATTCAGTTGTTAAAAAATGTTCGCGCAGACGAAAAGTTGAAAGACACCCCGTTTCTGTTGATTACGGCAGAGGCCAAGCGCAGTCAAATTCTTGAGGCCGCACAGGCTGGTGTAGATGGCTACATTGTTAAGCCTTTTACCGCCGCGACGTTAAATGAAAAAATTCAAAAAATATTTGAGCGTGTCGCGCAACGCCAAGCACAATCTTAGTTTTTATGCTTTTCTCTAGGAGCAGGCTATCGTCTGCTCATTCAAATAATGCTATTTTTCCGATAAAATTCGTTAAAAAACGCCAAATACAAACCCTGCTATATTGACGTTGCTACGTGGATTAGACAATAATTACACCACTTTTAACCGATTAAGCGAGGTGTGGCGTGTCTTTTGTAACCCAGATTTGTATTAGCGATGTTCAAACCCTGTTAGAAGATTTAGAGGCAGGGGATCTTGTCGCAGCTGGCGCCCAGCTCGATAAAATAACCAGTATGCGCGAGCAAGAGTTGTATCAGGCGTTGGGCAAAATGACGCGTAATTTACACGAAACGTTGAATGATTTAGGTGAAGATACCGAGCTGTTACAGCAGGTAAAACATGATTTGCCTGATGTGAGTGAACGTTTGCAATATGTGATGCGCACCACCGAAGAGGCGAGCGAAAAAACGCTCGCTTCGGCTGAGCAAGTGGTTGCCAGCTTGGATGCGCTGAACGAATGGGTAGAACGCGCCGGATTGACGCCCACGCAGCAGACAGAGTTGGTCGCCTTGGTTGATGCAATGTCCCAGTATGTGACGAATATTATGATGGCACAGTCTTTCCAAGATTTAACTGGTCAGGTTCTTAATCGTATTATGATTATCATGGCATCGTTTGAACGCAGTTTATTGGATTTAGTTATGAAGTCCGGCCATGATTTGGCCGCGGTGCCGCAGCGCAGTGAGGCGGCGCAAAAAGAGGCCGAAATGAAAGGGATTGGGCCTAACGTGACACAGTCAGGAAAAAAAGATGCTCTTGATTCGCAAGATGATGTTGATGATCTGCTTGGGCAGCTTGGTTTTTAATTTTGACGCCATCCGCCTTTCGGTGGGCGGACTTATCCACAAGTGCGCGTAGGCGCATTTTATCCCACTACCGGCGGTTGTTAATAGGTCTTCTAAGCATCGCCGTACGAGTGGTTCGATGTTTAAATTAGCAGGCCTGTTTCTAATGGCACGTTCGTTGCTTAAATTTTCCTATCGTATATGAGCTTTCACATGAGGAATGTGTCGTGGATGAAGAAATTTTACAGGACTTTTTAGTCGAAGCTACCGAACTGCTTGACCAGTTAAATGAACAATTGGTTGACTTGGAAAATTCTCCAGATGATGCAAATTTACTCAATTCTATTTTTCGGGGTTTTCATACAATTAAAGGCGGCGCCGGATTTTTAGGGGTGATGCCGTTAGTCGAAGTCTGTCATCGTGCTGAAAACGTGTTCGATAAAATTCGTAATCAAGAGGTGGCTTATGATGCCGGTGTGGCGGATGTCATTTTGCGTGCATTTGATCAAATTAGTAAGATGATTGGGTTGCTAAATGATGGTGAGCGCGAGTTAGAGGCCTCCGATACCAAGTTATTGGCGGAATTGGATGGATTGACTAAGCCTGGATCGGCCACTGTTGATGCGCCGCAAGTTTCAGCGCAGCCTGTCGCAGCGTTGCAGTTGGCGGAGGGGGTGGATCCCGATGGTGATATAACCGATGATGAATTTGAGGCGTTGTTAGCGCAGCGTGAACAGCTTTCGTCTGCGGCGCCTGCGGCATCGTCGCCAAGCGTAAATTTGCAGTTACCGGAGGGGGTGGATCCCGATGGTGAAATTAGTGATGATGAATTTGAAGCATTATTAGCGCAACGCGATCAATTATTAGGTGAGGATGAGCCAGTTGCCCCCGTAGCTAAAGCTGCTGTCGCCCCAGCGTCGGCGCCGATAGTGAAAAAGCCGTCTGCGCCAATGTCTGATGATAAGGGTGAGGGTGATAAAGCGGGTGCAAAAAATACGACCGAATCTACGGTGCGTGTTGATACGCGTCGTTTAGATGAGATTATGAATTTGGTAGGTGAGTTGGTGCTGGTGCGTAATCGGTTGCTGACTTTGCGTTCGTCGGATGCGAGTATTGAAGAAATCTCTAATGCGGTGGCAAATTTGGATCATGTCACCACGGATTTACAGTCGTCTGTGATGAAAACTCGTATGCAGCCGGTAAAAAAGGTATTCGGTCGCTTTCCGCGTGTTGTTCGTGATTTGGCGCGTAAGCTCGGTAAGGATATTGAGCTGGAGCTCAAAGGCGAAGAAACTGATCTAGATAAAAACCTTGTTGAAGCCTTGGCTGATCCTCTGGTGCATTTGGTACGTAATTCGGTGGATCACGGTATCGAAATGCCAGAAGATCGCGCGCGCGCCGGTAAACCAAAGGTGGGCAAAGTCATTTTGGCCGCTGAGCAAGAAGGGGACCATATCTTGTTGTCGATTGCCGATGATGGCAAAGGCATGGATCCAGATTTGTTACGGCGCAAAGCAGTCGAAAAGGGGTTAATGGATGAAATGGCGGCGAATCAGCTAGACGATAAACAAGCGTTTATGCTGATTATGGCCGCTGGGTTTTCCACTGCAGAAACCGTGAGTGATATTTCTGGGCGCGGTGTGGGCATGGACGTGGTTAAAAACATGATAACCAAGCTCAATGGCAGTATCGATATTGATTCGGCGATGGGGCAAGGTACGCATATTAGTATTCGCGTTCCTTTGACCTTGGCGATTTTGCCAACATTGATGGTGTCTTTTGGTATGGATAGTTATGCGATTCCTTTGACCAGTGTGCAAGAAATTTTTGATTACGATGAAAAGAAAACCAACAAAATAGATGGTCGTAAAATGGTGCGATTACGCGAGAAGAGTATTCCGCTGTTTTTTTTGGCTGATTGGTTGGCGCCAGATTGTGATAATCCGACCCATAAGGGAGATAAGGTGGTGATTGTTTCAATCGGTAATCAACGAGTCGGTTTGGTAGTTGAGCAGGTGAATGGCCAAGAGGAAGTGGTGATTAAGCCACTGGGCATTATGTTGCAAAAGGTCGAGGGGTATGCAGGCGCAACCATTACCGGTAATGGCAGCATTGCGTTGATTTTAGACTTACCAGGCCTCGTAGAACGATTTGAATAAGGGTGGATGCCATGTCTTTGCAAACAACAAGCCGCGATAATCGTAATGGATTGTTTTCTAATATGGATGACTTGGATGAAGAGGATTTTATTAGCCCAACGATTCGTTGTGTTCTGTTTAAGCTTGATACTGAAATTTACGGCATTAACGTGAAAAAAATTCGCGAAGTGTTGCGGGTGGGTACCATTCGTAATGTGCCCGGTTCGTCATCGAATGTGATTGGGGTGATTAACGTGCGCGGGGTGATTGTGACGGTCATTGACGGTCGGCGTTTTTATGGTTTGGCATCAAAAATCGTGGATGATTTTTCGCGGATTATTATTATTGAGTTGGACGAAGATCGCGCTGTCGGTTTGATGGTTGATCAGGTGCATGAGGTGAAGGATATTCCGGAGTCGCGCGTTGAGTTGATGACAAATACGCGTGAAGGTGGGTCGGCCTATATTCAAGGGATTGCCCATTATCAGGATAATGTGATTATCTTGGTGGATACCGATAATATGTTTGCGTCGATGGGTTAATCGCGTTGGCGTGATGTTATTCTGTGCGATTGCGTTAGCAATCCGTTATAATAAGGCTGCATACAGGGCGAGGTGATGAGACCCTCGAGCCGATAATCAAACTTTTGGGGTTAGACATGAAAAATGGTGTGCATCTCGCTTTATTGCCCGAGAAGCCTAAGTTTTTTGTGGAGACCGCCACCTTGAACCTTAGGGTTCAGGGACCGTTGCTTCGTCTTGTATGTCCTTTCTATTTTCTTTTCTTATATTTCTTAGCGTTTGCTTGCTTATGACCGTCTCTATAGAAGATGCCGCTTGTTTTGATGTAAAACTGTTACGTCGTCAGTTACGCCAACGGCGCCGTGCGTTAAGTTATGAGCAACAGCAACATCATGCACGTTGTGCTGTTCGTGAAGTTTTGCGCAGTCCGGTTTTGCAGCGCGCTTGGCGTATTGCGTTATTTTTATCCCAAGATGGTGAGTTGGATACGCAGGGTTTGATACAGGCGCTTTGGCGGCGGCGGCGTCAGCTATGGTTGCCGGTGATTCAGCGTGGTGGACGTATGCGCTTTGCTCAGTATCAGCCGCATTCGCCGATGAGCGTTAATCGTTTTGGCATAGCCGAACCTCGCGCTGCACTGAAGGCGTTGGCGCAACCTCAATACTTTGATGTGGTGTTTGTGCCGCTGGTTGGTTTTGATGGGCAAGGCCATCGTTTGGGGATGGGCGGTGGGTTTTATGACCGCAGTTTTGCGTTTCGTCGCCAGGTGAGTCATCGGCCTTTGTTGATTGGGTGGGCGCATAGTTGTCAGCAGGTTGATGCGCTGCCTTTTCAGCCTTGGGATGTGAACTTAGATGCGGTGGTGACCGAACAAGGGCTGCGCTGGTTTTAGCGCGCACAAGTCTGTTAGCGCATGGCGAAGCTTTTGTGTTCTGGTGATGTGAATCAGCGTGTTCAACAAGCGCCTAACGTTCTTGGCGGAAAATGATGTCGCCTGCGCTGGCATCATCGCTATTGCGGCTTTCTATAGACCAGCGCGGTGAAAGTTTAAAAATCATTTCTATAGCGTCATTTTGCTGATTTCCTAATCCCATTACATACCTAATGTATAAGTCGTCGGTGAGCGCTCGCCCTAAAATCAAATTAGCGTTTTGTTGGTCACGAATATCGAAATACACGTCTTGTATGCCCAGCGTTTGTGTGAGTTGACTTAAGCCGGGGGTATTGTTTTGCAGGCCGAGTTTATACAGCGCCGAAATCACTTGTGATTGATAGTTGGGTTCAGTATCGGCATCAACTGCGCGCCCGAAAATAAATAAGTTGATAACACGTGCCTGCGATAGTGGTGGAGTCGAGTAGAAGGTGAAGTTGGGTTGGGTGGCGGTGCCTGAAATATTGAGTCGGGCTTGGGTCGATTCTACACGGCGCGATAAATTGACATCGAGGGTGGGGTTGGCAGCAACGCCATTAAACATGATATTGGAAAGGTCGATTTCTATACGATTTTGACGATCGAGTAGCAGGTGCCCGCGCACTAATTGTAGTTCTCCAAATACGCTAAGCTGGCGCGCTTGTGTTAGGCGTTGCAGTTGCATTTCGCCGCCGAGTTCAACTTGGGCATCGCGTAAGTTGATTGTGACGTTTGGTTTAAAGCCAAGGCGAATATCGATATGGCCGTTAAAGGGGGTGTCGCCTTGGATGATGCGGTTTTGGGCATCGTAAACAATACCGTCTTGGCTGATGGTGGTTTGTTGCTGTGGGCTGGGCATGGCTTCTAGGTTGATATCACTGTTTTGGATGTCAACTTGGCCGGATAGCTGCCAAGCTTGATTTTGCCAGTCAAATTGGAGATTTGGGGCGGCGTGAATGTGCGCAAACGGGGTGTTGAGTAGGTTTAGGTCTTGGCTGTTTAGGCGAGCCCAAAGCCGTGGTTGTGTAAGCAGTTGGTCAAGTTGTAACTCAAAGCGCGCTTGTTTATTGGTTGGTTGTTGCCATAGGCCTTGACCCTGTATGCGTTGTGAGTCGATGTCTGCCTGCAGCTGAAGCTGTTGTTGAGTTAAGCCGATAATAGGAAGATCAAAGTGGAGCTCAACCGCGGCTTGTGTTGTGTGATCAAGCTGGTCTAGACGTCCGCTAAGTTGGCTATTAACTTGCAGGTGGTTGTGGGTGAAGGTGATTAGGCTATGTAAGCTGTCATCAACTGGCCATTCGTTGAGCACAAGCGAAAGGTCGGCTTTTAAGGCGGCGTTTGACCAGGCCTGCTGATTATGTAATTCACCTTTGAGCTGCCATGTTCCGCTCTGGTTGAGCTTGGCTTGGCTTGTAAAATGGGCTTGGCTGGGGGTGATGTGTAGCCGTGTGTCAAATGTGTGAATAGCGAGTGGCAGCGGATAGCCGTTGAGTTGGTAGGTGAGGTCTATTTGCTCGCTGTATAGACGTTGTTCGATTGACCAAGCCTGCTGCCAGTTGGCTTGGCCTTGTGCGGACAGTTGGCCTTGTAGGTTGAGTTGGGGTGGTAGCAGCGGGCGCAGCCAGTCGAATACAGGTGCGTGGCGGAGCTGCCATTGTGCTTGTTGTTTGGCCGGTAGTTGCCAGCAGAAGGCGGCTTCGCTGTGGGCTTGAGTTAAGCAGGCCTGTTTAGCGTTAAAGTGGTCGTGCCCGAGCCAAGCAAGTTGCCATGGTTGGTTTAGCGCCCAGTTGCCACTATGTTTGCTGGCAATCGTCAGTTGGTTAAAGCGGATATTCGCTGATTGGCGGGTGGGGTGTTGTTCATCAAAATGCGCTTTAAGTTGGAGTTGCGGATGTTGAATCTGTAACTGGTTTTGCCAGTGTTGCGGTTGTTTTTTGCGCGTCCAATCGAGCCGTTCAATCCAAAGTGTGTCGGCCTGTTGCAGCTGGTTGAGGTGCAGCGCCCATTGCGCGTATAGCGGTTGAAATGGGTTGAAGTCGGCGCGAAATTGACCTTGGCGTAGTTGAAGTTGTTGATAATGAAGGTGTTCAATATCGAGCTTTAATGCACTGGTGAGCGTTTGCTGTTTGAGGTTGCCTCGTGTATCGAGGCTTAGATTGATCGCGCCTTGTAATCCTTGCGCCAGTTGTTCGAGCTTGGCTAAATGCCCTTTGATTTGGAGTTGGGTGTGTTCGCCCCAGTCGCCGCTGGCGTGGAGTAGGTTGTCGCCTAAACGAATTTCGGCGTGCTGGATATGGCCGCTTTGAAAGTCGCTGGCTAGGCGTGTGTTGAGCGCAAATTCGCCTTGCCGCTGTGCTTGGCGTATTCGGCCTGCACTGAGCTCGATATGGTGGTCATCGTTTTGGTGGTGATGCACGATGGCGCTGATTTCAAGCGGCGGGTTGTTGGTTGTGCTTAGACGCAGGTTGTCGAGTGTTAGAACTAAATGGGGGACGGAATGGGTTGTGTGCCAATTAAGTTGAAACGCACTATCGAGGGTGGCTTTGAGTGCGGGATTGAATTGGCTAAGGTCGAGTTGCTGTAGGTCGGCGTCGAGTTGCAGTTGGTTGTGTGGGCGGTCGAATTGGCCTTGTAGGTTGAGCGTGGCTTGCTGCGCAAACTGGGTTTGGCTGTTAAAGCGGATAAGATTGAGGCCGTTGTCGCTGTTGATTTGGCTGTGTTGTGTGTGGATGTGTAGGTCGTCTAGTGTCAGCTGGTGCAGGGTAATGTCGGCGTTGAGCGCTAAGTCCGGGCTGATTTGCAGGTGTGTATGTAGGTTTTCGAGGCGCAAGCTGTGTTGTGCCGTGAGTGGGGCGATGAGGTTTTGCCAGTCGGATTGGATGAGCCAAGCTTGGTTGTCGTCTTGTTGTAGTTGGTGTTGGCTGGTGAATTGATAGGGCTGGATTAGCGCCAGATTTAGCTGCTGTGCTTGCAAACTGCCTCGCCAGTCTAGGTTAAACTCAAGTTGTTCGAATGGCGCGCTCAGCCCTTGTATCTGATTATGAAGCTGTCCTTTAAAGTGTGCAGCGTCGAGTAGGTGGAGCTCGCCTTGGGTGCTCAGGCGATAGGGGGCGTAGTGCAGGTCAAATTGCGTCAATTGCAGGTGGGTGCGGTGCCAGCGAAATGCCGCGTTAAGCGCGTTTAACTGATGGTGTTGCTCAGCTTGGCGCAAGCGAATATCGCGGGCGATAAGCTGATCTATGCGCAGGTTAATCAGCGTTTGCCATTCGATGAGGGGGGCAAACGGCGCTGTGTTGGGCGGTGTCGCGCTGGATTCGGTAGCAGTAAGTTGAAGTTCGGCACCGATAATGGCGAGCTTTTTAAAGTGAAGTTGGCCTTTGAGCAGGGCCAGCGGTTGCCAGTGGTATTCGATTTGATCGACATCGAGTGAAAAGCCTTCGAAGCGCAGTTGTAGTTGGTGGAGGCGCAGTTGTTGGCCTATTTGGCCTTCACTGTGGCCAATGCGCACTTGGTTGTCTGTCCACTGGGCGACATAAGGCCAAAGCGTGTTGTGAATATGGGGGTTGGTTGCAAGGTATAGCGTGGCAAACAACGCGCTCCAGATGATTAGTGATAGCAGGATGAGGCTGCTTAAGCTAAGCCATGTGAATGTTTTATAAAGCCAGCGTCCCATTATAAATCCAATCCGATCGAGAGGTGAAAATGCCAAGGCCTAACTTGCTCGGAAATTGGCCAAGCCATATCAAGGCGAATAATACCGATTGGAGTAAAACCGCGTAGGCCGATGCCAGCGCCTTGTTTAAAGCGGGAGTTGGGTTCGGTGTTATAGACTTGACCTATATCGGTAAAGAGCGCCGCGCCGAGATATTTACTAAAACGCAGATCGCTTTCAATCGAACCCAGCAGCATATTGTTTGCGCCTTCTATTTGGCCTTGTTTGTTGGTTACGCCTATCGATTCAAAAGCAAAGCCGCGCAAGAGTTCGCCGCCGAGTAGGTAACGGTACGACGAGGGGAGCGTTTGTTGGCGATCGGCTTGAGTTAGTACGGCGCGCGCGCGCGCAATAAAGCGCCAAGACGGTCGCGGGCTGATAATGCCTTTGCTAGATAGTTCAATTTGTGCAAACTCGCTGTCGGACCAGAGTTGGCCAATACTGGTGCGTAGTCCAAGCTGGTGTCGATAGCCTTGGGTGGTGTAGCTGTCGTTGTTGGCGACGCGTTTTTGCAGGTTGATGCCGGTGACGACGACTTGAGTGGTGCGTTTGGGTTGTGCGCGGTATTGATAGGTTTCGCGTTCAAGTGAGAGGTAGGGTTTGACTAGCCAGCCATTGTCCATTTGATAGACGTATTCTGGTACCAAGCTGGCACGGTTGCGCTTGAGTTGGTCAGATTGACTGGCATCCCAGCCGATTCCGATAAGCCATTGTTGCCGACTGGGGCGGGTACCGGGCATGGCGTAGGTGACGTTAATTAGCTGTTTATTTTGGCCGATTAAGCTATCGAGCTCATAGCGATGGCCGCGGCTGTTGACTAAACGGTTTTCAAAACCGAGCAGTAAGCGCGCGCCGCTGTCGGTACCATAACCGGCGCCGAGTTTGTAGCGGTGGGGTGGGTTTTCTTCGAGGTCAACGGTGACCGGAATGGTGTTATCTTCAACGGCTTGGAAATTGGGCAGTACGCGTACCATACCGAAGTAGCGGCTGCCGATGAGGTGTTGTTGCAGATCAAACAGAGTATTTTGGTTAAAAGCATCGTTGGAATCGAATTCGACAAAACGGTGCAAGAGCGTTTCGCTGACGCGCTGTTGGCCGTTAAAACGCACGGTACCGAAGCGGTAGGCTTCGCCGGTATCAAGGGTGATAAAGACTTCGACACGTTCACGCTCGGGATAAACGTGAAATTCGCGTTGACTAAAGCGGGCGTCGAGATAGCCGTTGTTGTGCGCGAGGTTGAGCAGGTCTTGCAGGGTACTTTCGTAATCTTGATGGGTAAAGATTTTAGCGTTTTGTAGGCGTAGGTCGTATTCACGATAGGTTTGCCAGGCCTGCAAATTTGCGCCTTCGCCGCGAATATTGAGGCGCAATTCGCGCATGAGTACCGCCGGGCCAAGGCGAACATCAAAGCGGGCGCGGGTTTCGTTCGCGCTGCGTTGTAAATGGGGTTCGATTTGGGCTTGGTAGTAGCCTCTAGCTTGGAGGCGCGCTTGGAGTTCTTTGGGGGCTAGGCGGAATAAAAAATCGGTTTGTGCCGGGTATTGGTCTTGTTTGAGTAGCGCCAGCGACAATTCTTGGCCAAGGGTTTGCAGCAAGGTTTGTTCTCGACCGTCGAGGCTACGGACGTCAATAACTAATGCGTTAGCGTTGGCATAATTTATCCAACCAAAGCTAATGAGCAGGCTCAGAATAAGTAAGCGAGGCAGCGTCATTCGGCGGGCGGGGTGTCCGTTATCTGCGTGTGCACAGTTTGTAATAGGGTGTCGAGTTGTTGTTCGAGGTGGTCACAGTAGTTGAGCGTATCACGCTTCATTTGTAGGTAGTCGTAGCATAGGTTTAACGCGACCATCAATACTTTCGCCTCGCTTTTTAGGTGAACGACTTGTTCGAGTTTGTCCTCTAAGAGGGTGGCGGCTTCGATAAGTGTGTCGCGTTCGGCGTCATCACAAGGCACGGTAAAGTGGTGGTTCATTAAAGTGAGGTTTAGCATCGTGTTTGCCCTCTCAGACTCCGCTTTGGGTGGTCAACATCTCAGTGCGCCAATAGGTTTTGTGAAATGCCTGTGTTATGATTCCGCTTTCAAATATTGTAGCAAAAGACGTTTTTTTATGGATATAAAGTTGCAGTTTAGCGAACTCAATCAAGTGCTTTGCGCTTATCCGCAATTAGAGTCGGTGAGTTTTGTTCAGGGGATGTTAGTCGGTCAGGTGTGTGGTGTAAAGGGCTTGAGCGAGGCGCAATGGATTAAAACGCTGGTTGATGAGGGGGAGATGGGGGCGATTAGCCAAGGCGTGCTAATGGCATTGCACCAGTTGTATTTGCCAACGTTGGCCGGACTCAATAGTGCCGAGTGTGATTTTGAGTTGTTGTTGCCAGACGATGATGCGCCCTTAGCTTATCGGGCGAAACACCTCGCTGATTGGTGTGAGGGCTTTTTGTTTGGTATGGGGTTGGCCGGTGAGGCGGTGTTATCGAACGATGTGCAGGAGTTGTTGCGCGATTTCAGTCAGATTTCGATGCTGGAAATGAGTGATGATGAAGCGGACGAGGCAGAGGATGACTTGATGGAGTTGATTGAGTTTGTGCGTATGGGGGCGCTCATGATTCACGAGGAGTGTAATCCTCTCGCAGCATCACCGATTGATTTGCACACGGCGGTTAAGCCGACGCTTCATTAATGACTATTCGAGATGCCCAAATAGGAGGGGGGATGTTGACTGAATATGCTCGCCGTCGTCACGCTTTGTTTGATGCTATGCCAGCCGCCAGTGTGGCGCTGATTGCCTCCGGTGAGGAGCAAGTGCGTAATCGCGATGTTCATTATCCATTTCGGGCACAGAGTGATTTTGTGTATTTGAGTGGGTTTAGCGAGCCGGATGCGGTGTTGGTGTTAATTCGGGCGGAAGTGTTGGCCGGGACACAGGATGAGATGGGCGAACATCAAGCTTGGTTGTTTTTGCGCCCGAAAGATCCGACCCAAGAGTTATGGGAAGGACGGCGTTTGGGCGTGGAGCAGGCGCCACAGACTTTGGGGATTCAGCAGGCCTGGTCAATCGATGATTTGGATGAGGTGGCGCCGCGTTTTTTAACGCAAGCGCAACAGGTGTTTTTTAGTTTTGCTCATTTGAGCGATTGGTCGGCGAAGTTGAGCGATTGGCTAGGTGGGTTAAAGGCACAGGTACGCAAGGGTGTGGCGGTACCGACAGCGTTATGCGATTTGGATAGTTTGCTGCATGAGCAGCGTTTAATTAAGTCGTCGGCGGAAGTGGCTTTACTGCGTCAAGCCGCGCAGATCAGTGTTGACGGTCATTTAGCCGCGATGCGCCATGTGAAGGCCGGTATGTATGAGTATCAGTTGCAAAGCGAGTTGGAGCACGCGTTTCGTTTAGGCGGTAGCGAGCGAGTCGCGTTTAATAGCATTGTGGCCGGTGGCGCGAACGCGTGTATTTTGCACTATACCGAAAATGATTGTAGGTTGGCCGATGGCGATTTGGTGTTGATTGATGCGGGCGCGGAGTTGGCGCATTATGCCGGTGATATTAGTTCAACGTTTCCGGTAAGCGGGCGTTTTTCTCCCGCGCAAAAGGCGTTGTATGAGGTGGTGTTGGCGGCTCAGGCGGCGGCGATGGCGCAAGTGTATCCGGGTAATCGTTTTGATGCGATGCATCAGGCGGCAACGCGGGTGATTACTGAAGGGTTGTGTCAGTTGGGTTTATTAAGCGGTGAGTTGGAGGTGTTGCTGGAGCAGCAAGCGTATAAACCGTTTTATATGCACAATACCGGGCATTGGCTGGGTTTGGATGTGCATGATGTCGGACGCTATAAGATTGACGCTGAGTGGCGTTGTTTTCAACCGGGCATGGTGTTGACGGTTGAGCCGGGATTGTATATCGCGCCGGATGCGCCAGTTGAAGAAAAATGGCGCGGTATCGGTATTCGTATTGAGGATAATCTGCTGGTCACGCTACAGGGACATGAGGTTTTGACACGAGGGTTGCCGCGAACAACGCAGGAGATAGAGCAGTGGATGGCGCAACGTTAGAGCAAGTAGACGTGGTGATCGCCGGCGGGGGGCCGGTGGGTTTGACTTTGGCGCTGGGCTTGGCTCAGCAAGGTTATCAGGTGACGGTGTTGGAAAAAGTCGAGCCAAAACCCGGTGCGCTTAATTCATTTGATGGCCGTGTGTTGGCGTTGTCGGAAGGGTCGCGCCTGATTTTGCAACAGCTGGGAGTGTGGACAGCGTTGTTACCTCATTTGACACCGATTAAGCACATACACGTTTCGCAGCAAGGCTATTTGGGGCTGACGCTGATTCATGCTCACGAAATGAATGTGGCGGCGTTGGGTTACAGTATTCGTGCTGAAGCCTTGGGGGCGGTGTTGTGGCAGGCGGTGCGCGCGCAGGTGAACATTGATATCCGTTGCCCGGCGCGGTTGCTTGGGTTTGTGCAGAATGAAGAGACGGTTTGCGTGGACTTTGAGCAACAGGGGCAGCGTGCGCAGTTGCAGGCAAAATTAATTCTAGGCGCGGACGGCACAGACTCGCAAGTGCGTCAATCGTTGAATTGGCCGTTGGTGCAAAAGTCGTATCGAGCTTGGGCGATTTTGGCGCAGGTTGATACCTATGAGCCACATGATCATTGGGCTTTTGAACGTTTTACGTCGCAGGGGCCGGTGGCGCTACTGCCTTTGTCTACGCATTCGCATAAATTGGTTTATGTTGCCCCTGAGGCGCAGTATGAGGATTTATTGGCGATGTCTGATACGGATTTCGTTGCCGCTTTTACGCGTAAAATGGGCGCGCGCTTTGGCGGTTTTCATCAGTTGAGCGCGCGCGTTGCTTATCCGTTGACTGAAACCTATGTTGAGCGTGTGGCCGAAGGACGCGCGGTGTTGTTGGGTAATGCGTCCCATACCCAACATCCGGTGGCGGCGCAAGGTTTAAACTTGGGTTTGCGTGATGTGGCCAGTTTATTAGCAGGCCTGCAAAATCATGGTTTAAATGATGTGGGTTGGCTGGTGCAGTATGAGCGCGAGCGTCAGCAGGATCATCGACAGGTGATGGGGTTGACCGATGGCTTAATTCGTATTTTTGAGCACCCTTCG